>JBFWRA010000289.1:0-5914 GCA_050249155.1 Isosphaeraceae bacterium
GCACTACTCAGCCGCGGGCTACCTGCTACCGGCGATCCGTCAGACCGTGGATTTTCTCGCCGACGCCCCGGAACGTGGGTCGGGGCCTGGTTGACGAACCGATAACCGTTGCGGGTAGAGGGAGATCGGTGTATTCTCCCGCCGTTGAGGCTCACGGAGGGGTGAACCGATCAAGAGGGCTTCCGGAATGGCAGCGCAGGTCACGAGCGTCTTCATGTACGTGGAAAACGTGCTCAAGTCGCTCGAGTTTTATAATGAGATCGTCGGGGCGGAGATCGCCCAGATTCACGCCGAGCGCGAGGGCGCGCCGATCAGCCTGGCCATCCTGCGGCTCGGCTCCTTCACGATCATGCTCCACCCGCAGGACCCGCACGCCGAGGATTTCGCCGGGGCGCGCGTCGGCGTCGGGATGCACTTGCAAATGCGCGTCGACGACGTCGACGCCTTTTATCAGCATTGCATCGACCAGGGCGCGTTTCTCAGCGTCTCCGGAGAGCCGACCGACCAGAGTTGGGGCTGGCGCGAGTTCGCCCTGAAAGACCCTGACGGGTACGTCTGGTCGGTCTATCAGGACAAGTCCGGAGGTCAGTGGACCTGACCGTCCAACTCCTCCTGGGAACGCTCCGCGGGGGGCGCGGGCGTCGTCTCGGCAGGCGTTGGTCTCGACGTCCAGAGGTAGTACGCGCCGACGATCAAGAGGAAAATGGCGTAAACGCGCTTCATGGTCGAGCGCGGCAGGCTCAGCGTGATCCGAGCGCCAAAATACGCGCCCAAGAACAGCCCCACGGCGATCCAGGCCCCTTGCCAGACGTTGAGCTTGCCCGCCCTGGCGTACTGGATCACTCCGAGCAAGCCGACCGGCCACAGCAACGCGAAGAGTGAGGTGCCCGTCGCTTTCTCCAGTGGAACGTGGAACAGGATCATCAGCGCGGGCACGATCACCAATCCGCCACCGATCCCGAACATTCCGCTCAAGATCCCCGCGCCAAATCCGAGTAGCAACACCTGGGCGATTTCGGCGACGTTCCCTGTCATGACGCGCTCATTTCTTGGACCCGTTCCGCGGTCGCGAGCATTCGGAGACAGCCCGCCAATCCCGCCGTTTCCACACGCAGGATCGTCGGGCCAATCCCGACGACCGACCAGCCCGCTTCGACCGCCTCCGAAACCTCTTCCTCCGTGAACCCCCCCTCGGGGCCCACCGCGATCCAGGCGGATTCCCCCGGAGAGAGCCGGGGCCAATGCGGAAATCCCGGCCCGTTGGGATCCGCCAGGACACGAACCCCGGTGCGCGCTTGCGAAAGGACCGCCACCCAGGAGGAAGGGGGATCGATTCGCAACAACCGGTTCCGACCGCACTGTTTGGACGCCTCGATCACGGCGCGTCGAAGTCGCTCCAACTTCGAGGCGCGAGGGTCGACGACCGATCGTCGGGTGACCAGGGGCACCAGACGGGCCACGCCAATCTCGGTCGCCTTTTCCACGAGCCAGTCCAGGCGATCCCCTTTCGGCAAGGCGGTCGCGAGGGTCAGCTCGATGGGAGCGAGTCGGTCGGGCAGGGGAAGCCCCACGGACTGGAGGACGACGCGGCCGCGTTCCACCTGAACGACCTCGGCCGACGTCGCGAACCCTTGACCGTCGAACACGACGACGGCGTCCCCGGGGCCGAGTCGTCGGACCCTGGCCAGGTGGTTCGACTCGGAAGAGTCGAGGGCCAGCTCTCCTCCCTTCGCCGCGTCTTGACAGAAGAATCGTTCAACCATCACACGCCCCGCCATCGTGAAATCCGAAAGGACCGGCACGAGTCTAACCGATCCAAGGGGAGTCGGCGAAGGGTGTGCGGAACCCCCGATCCTCGCCGCGCTCGACCGGCAACGAGGCAATCCAGGATATGTGGGAAGCCTACTGGCGACTTCAAGGCGACCCGTTCCTCGGTCCACGCCCCCCCTTCGTCCGGACCGACGTTCACGGGGAGGCCGTCGCGAGGGTGGTCCACGCCATCGAGAACTCCGCTCCGCTGATGGTCGTCCAGGGGGCCTGGGGCGTGGGACGGTCGACGGTCCTGAATCGGGCGGTCGTGGAAACACGCGCCCCTTGCCGACGATTCGCCAGGGCCTCGGGACCGCCGGACGTGGAGGGGTTGCTCGAAGGGTTGGTGGGGGCGTTCGGGTCGCGCCGAGGGAGTCTGCCGAGTTCCTCCCACTCGAGAGCCTTCGCCGAGTCGCTCCAACTGGCGGCGCTCCAGCGGCTTCATCCGGTGGTCGTGATCGATGACGCCGAGGCTCTTTGGGAGGAGCGCGTTTCCTCGCGATTCGAGCGATTCCTTCGACAATCGGCCGGCGGCGACCGCGGCCTGACGGTCGTCATCGCGCTTCGAGACGGGGAGGGACCGCGGGATCGGCGCATGCGCTTCGCCCGATCGGGAACCGCGAAACTCACGCCGCTGACGTACTCGGAGTGCGTCCGCTACGTCGAGGAGAAACTCGCTCGGGCTGGTCGCCGCGAGTCGACGTTCGAGCCGCTCGCGCGTGTCCGGCTCTATGATCTGACCGGGGGCGTTCCCGCCGCGATCGACCGTCTGGCCGCCCATGCGATGATGGCCGGGGCGGTCCGGGGCGTCTCCCAGATCGACGCGCGAATGATCGACGACGTCGGCCAGGAATTCCTCGAGGAATGGGAGGATCGCGTCGCCTGAGAGACGCGCCTCGGGCGGGGTGGCCGATCAGCGCCTCGCTGTGTTAGGATTGGCCAGAGCCACGCGATTGGCCCTCGGGAGCCCCGACGTCTGGGGCCTCGACCGATCGCCCTTCCGCCGTTCTTCCGCGACTCTCATGCATCAGACGTCGATCCCATTGCGAAATCCCAAGGTCGCTGCCCTCCTGGCCTGGCTTGTGCCGGGACTTGGTCATATCTATCAGCGACGATTCGGCAAGGGCGTGCTCTACGCCGTTTGCATCCTCTCGCTGTACTTCGCCGGCTTCGCGATGGGGGAAGGCAAGATCGTCTTCTGGCGGTGGGTCAATCCATTCAATAATCCTGAGAAATTCTGCCTGTATTACCTCGGGCAGTTCTTCGTGGGCCTGCCCGCGCTTCCCGCGTTGATTCAGGCGACGCTCAGCCATTACGGGTACGACCCGATCCTCGGCGGCCTGATGGCGGAACCTCCGATCAACGTGCTCAACGGCCTGCATCCGAGGCTCGGCAAGCTCGTGGAGATCGGCTCGATGTACACGGCGGTGGCCGGCCTTCTGAACATCCTCGCCATTTACGACGCCTACGAAGGCCCCGCCTACGGCGAACTCGATGAGTCGGAGAGCCTCCCGGCGGCCGAGCCTGAAGCCGTGACCAAGGCCAGTGGCGGCCTCAACCCGGAGGTCCGGGCGTGATCCTCTTCAGCGCGATTCACGTCTACTGGTACGTTCTCCCCCTTGTGGTGGCGATCAGCCTGGTTTACTCCGCGTCGAGGCATGAAGCCTGGCCAAGAATCTGGGGACACGCCTTTCGGCTCTCCCTCTGGATCTTCGGACTTCTGGCGCTCAGCACGACGGTGTTGTTGCTCATAAATACCAGGCTTTAGGACCGGGGCCGACGCCCTCGCGAGAGCGTCGCGATCAGGCCGATGCCGATCGCCTGGACGATCCAGAGCGGCGCGAATTTCCAGGCGGCGTCCGCCCACGTGCCGAGCGTCCGGGAATCCACCGGCGCCCAATCCACTGGCGTCCTGGCGAAGCGTTCCCCGGACCAGCCGAGGAGCCGATCCCCTCGCCAGAGCGGCCAGACGACCTGCGTCAGCGGGTCGTCGAAGAACTGGGGCACTCGCCCGCCCACCCCGATGAACAGGGTCATCAGGACGCCCCCCGCCATCGCCAGGCTCACCACGATCGCCAGCGCGACCCGCCCGCCTCGTCCAAGCCACGCGGCCACGGGCACCATCGCGAAGGGCAACAGCGGGAGCAGGAGCCTCGGGCCGGTCGACCAGCCCCCGGTCCATTCCGGGTAACTCACGTTCACCAGGAAGACCGCGGCCATCGCCGCGAGGCTGACCGTCAGCGCGCCCCAGGCCCTCCGCGCGATCAACGCCCAGATCCCGAATGGCAGCGTTCCGACGATCGGCGCGTAAAAAAGCAAGCCTCGGTGCCTTCCCCAGATCAACGCGAGCGCCGTCGCCAACCCCGGCGTGGACAGGCCCAGCGGGTTCTCCCTCGAATGCACGTCGGCGAAGATCTTGGTGTCGTGATGGAAGTAACCCATGTCGAACGGCGAACCAAACGCCATCTGATGATATGACAGGAGCAGGAGCGTCGGAATGGCCGCTCCCAGGGCGAACAGGCCCAGGTCCAGCCGCTTTCGAGCCTTCGTCACGACTTGGGCGATCAAGTGGAGTCCGAGAATCGCGGAGACCGGCCCGACTTGCAACTCGATCACCGAGGCGTAAGCCGCCAGAAACCCCGCGAGGGCCGCCCGAAAGCCGGTTCCCGGGGCGTCGGTCCGCCAGAGTAGCGCGAACGCCGAGATCAGCGCGAACGCAGACGCCTGATGACCATAACTCATCGTCGCATAGACATAAGCCGGTGTGGCAAGACCGTAGGCGAGCCCCACCAGGGCCGAACGCCTGGGCCCACAGCCAAGGTCGCGCGCCAGTCCACAGAGCACCACCCCGGTCATCGCCGTGAGGAGTGCCGAGGTCCCCAGAGTCACCCAGTAATCCGCGGGCCAGAACGCGAAGCCCCTGGCGTCGAGGGGGTGGTCGGGAAGTCCCAAACCCCACTTCGCGAGCGCGTGGACGGGCACCGCGAGGATCGAAAACCCTGGCAGTTTGTCGGAATAGTAGTGCCCATCGAACGACGCGCGATCGTGGGTCTGATCTTCCAGTCCGTCAATCACGATCGTGCCTCGGTCGACGATCGCGTAGGTGAGCATGAGTCGACTCGCGCTGTTCCAGTCGCGCGACTGCCAGAAAAAGGCGTAGGAACCCAGAAGGACGACGAAGACCCAGAGCCCGGGCCGGCTCAGCCGGTTCATCCGACGACCTCCGCCGATCGGCGTCTCTTCACGTGGTCGCGGAGATACTGAATGACAGCGACCGCGAGACCGGCGGCGAGCAACGCGGAGGGGGCCTGGATCGCCAGGAAGTAGCGATCCCAGGCCATCGGCACGTAGGCCGTGACCACCATGAGCGTCAGGACGAATTGGGCCAGCACCGCCCAGGCGGTCGGCGGTTCCCCCTCGCGATGTTGGGCGCGTCCTCGGGCCCAGGCCCAGCATGCTCCCAGCACGACCCAGGGAAGCCAGAGGGCTCCCCCAAAATCCTGGGTCCAGTCGAATCGGAGCGTCGAATCGGAATGCGCCGGGCCAAACGGGCCGAATCGCCCGAACCCCTGCGCGGCGGTCGTCGTGACCTTGTCCCAGGGCGTGGCCAGGGCGTTGTGCGCGAAGAGCGATTGCTGGCTCGTGGAGACGTCGATCCGTAATTGATACGTCATCACAAAGCGTTTCCAGGGAGACGCTTGTGCGATCGTCGCGACCGCGGGAGGCGTGATCCCCGCCGGCCTCGCCGTGAAGAAGGGATTGAGGCCGACGAAGAGCGTGGCCGCGACGAGGGTCATCCCCGTCACCGCCGCGGCGTACTTCCCCAGCGCTCCCCAGGAAAACCTGGCCAGAACACCGACTCCCAGCCAGATCCCCACGACCATGAATCCCAGCATGCCACTCAACTTGGATGAGAGCGAGAGCCCGAGGCAGATTCCCCCAAGCGACGTGACGACCAGGGCCGGAACCCCGAATCGCCCGAAATGGGACCGCCGCCAGACCCAGAGCGCCGCGAGGAGTCCCAGGAGCAGGAACGCCTCGCAAGGAACGTCGGACATCGCCCGACGGGCGTGGAGTCGATAGAGCGGGTTGACCAGGACGAGAA
>JBFWRA010000290.1:0-5891 GCA_050249155.1 Isosphaeraceae bacterium
CCGTGGCGGCTTCATCTCGGGCTTTCATTTCGACACCGAGGGCCTGGACCTGGACCCGTCGCTGGCCGATCGGCTCGACCCCATGTTCCAGCTGGCCCTGCACGTCGGAAGGGCCGCCAGGCGCGACGCCAGGACCGAGCGGTTGGATCGCGACCGGGTCGGGGTGATCTTCGGCAACATCGTGCTGCCCACCGAGACGACCTCGGCGCTGGCCAGGGAAGTCCTTGGGCGGGCGTTCGCCGCCAAGGTTCTCGGGGACCGGCTCGGCCCTTCCGAGGCCCCTGTCACCGAACCCTTGAACCGCTTCGCCGCCGGGCTTCCCGCCGGGCTTGTGGCCCGAGCCCTCGGCCTGGGCGGTGGCGCTTACACCCTGGACGCCGCCTGCGCCTCGTCGCTCTACGCCCTGAAACTCGCGGCCGACGAACTTCGGGCCGGCAGGCTCGACGCCGTGCTGACCGGCGGGCTCTCCCGGCCCGACCCGCTCTACACCCAGATGGGATTCTCGCAGCTTCGAGCCCTTTCCCCGTCGGGAAAACCCAGGCCGTTCGACGCGAAGGGGGACGGGTTGGTCGTCGGCGAGGGCTGCGGCCTGTTCGTCCTGAAACGGCTCGACGACGCGCTCAGTCACGGCGACCGAATCCTCGGACTGGTCGCCGGCGTTGGGCTCTCGAACGACCTGGACGGCGGGCTCCTCGCGCCAAGTTCCGAGGGTCAGCTTCGGGCCCTGCGATCCGCCTACGATCAGTCCGGCTGGTCCCCATCCGACGTGGACCTGATCGAGTGCCACGCGACCGGGACGCCGGTCGGCGACGCCGTGGAGTTCGCCAGTCTCAAAGCGCTTTGGGGTTCCTCGGCGGGATCGGCGGGTGGCTGCGTGGTCGGTTCGCACAAGGGGAACGTGGGCCACACGCTCACGGCCTCGGGCGGGGCGGGCCTGCTCAAGGTCCTGATGGCCCTGAAACGCCAGACCCTGCCCCCGACCGCGAATTTCGACGAACCCTCGACTCAACTCGGCCTCGACGGAAGCCCGTTCCGGATCTTGAAGCGCGATGAGCCGTGGAACCCCAGGGCGTCGGGTGTCCCTCGACGCGCGGCGGTCAGCGGGTTCGGGTTCGGTGGCATCAACGCGCACGCTCTCATCGAGGAATGGTCTCCCTCGACCCGAACACTCGTCTCGATGCCTGCCACTCCTCCGAGTGACGAGCCGATCGCGGTCGTCGGGCTGGGGGTCCAGCTCGGCGCGTGTCGGGGGCTCGACGCGTTCGTCGCTCGGCGACTCGGGTTCGGGCCGGAGATTGAACCCGCGCCCTCGCCGAACGACTGGGGGGTCCACTCCGACGACCTGGGCCACCACCTGGACCGCCTGGAGGTCCCGACCGGCCGGTTCCGCATTCCGCCCAGGGAACTGGAGGAGATGCTGCCGCAGCAATCGCTCTTGCTGCTCGCCGCCAGCGACGCGGTCGCCTCGGCGGGGTGGCGAGGCGACCAGTCCCGTCCCCGCGCCGGGGTCTTCGTCGGCATCGGCCTGGATCTGAACACGACGAATTATCACGTGAGATGGTCGGTCGGTCGGAACGCCCACGAGTGGGGACGCGCGATCGGCCTGGAGGGAGCCGAACTCGACGACTGGGCGGCGTCTCTGGTCGACGCCGCCGGGCCGGCGCTCACGGCGAATCGGACGATGGGGTCGCTCGGCGGTCTGATCGCCAGCAGGGTGGCCCGGGAGTTTCGGATCGGTGGGCCGAGCTTCACGGTTTCCAGTGAGGAGACCTCGGGGTTGAGGGCCCTGGAGATCGCCGTCCAGCGGCTCCGCCAGGCGGAACTCGACGAGGCGATCGTGGGGGCGGTCGACCTGACCGGAGACCCTCGATGGCGCGCCGCCGCGCGCCGCGCGGGCGTCCACGGCCTGGTTCGCGGTGACGGCGCGGTGGCGCTGGTGCTCAAGAGGCTCCGCGACGCCGAGCGCGACGGCGACCGCGTGTTCGCTCTGATTCGCGGGGTCGAGGGTTCCTCGGGTGGCCCGATCGACCCGATGGTCACCACCCCCGATCTCCCGCCTTGGTCCACAAGTACCGAACGCGTGGCGGCGGGTCGAGCCCCTTCCCCGTTCGGGCACGTCGGGGCGGCCTCGGGACTTCTGGAATTGCTCGGCGCGGTCGTCGCGCTCGACCGGCGAGTCGAACCCCCTTCCCCCAGCGCCGGGCCGAGGTTCTGGCTCCGAGATCGCGTCGAGGGGCCCCGGACCGCCCGGGTCGCGGGCGAAGGCGTCGACGGCGGTCGTGTTCACGTCATCGTTCAAGAATACGAGAACGGACCGATCACGCCTTCGGGAACCAGCGCGACCCAGGGTCGGCCCAGTCTCTTCGTGGTCGAGGCCGACGATCCCTCCGGGCTGCTCACGGTCCTCGACGACCTGGAGTCGTGGATCGACCCGGCCTCCGACGTCGCGTCCCTGGCGAGGGCCTGGTGGGCTCGCCGACCGAATGACCCCTCGAAACGGCTCGGACTGGCGATCCTGGCCGACGATCCCGCCGGACTGGCCTCGACCGTCGTCGAGGCCCGACGCGCGGTTCAGGGCCAACCCCACCTGGCGACCCGACCCGGGCAAGCGCGTCGCGAGACCGTCCACTTCGAACCCGAACCGCTCGGCACCCCCGGCGGGGTCGCGCTGGTGTACCCCGGCCTGGGCAACGCGTATCCGGGGATGGGCCGCGCGATCTCGGCGGCATGGCCGGAGGTCTTTCGGCGACTCGACGCGGAGACCTCCCGCCTGCGAAGTCAACTCGCGCCCGCCGCGAGCTGGGAAGGCGCGTCCGCCGAGCACTCCGACCTACGCGCGCCGATCATGGCGCAGGTGGTCCTGGGCACGGCCGTGACCGACCTGTTGGCTTCGTTCGGCGTCCGGCCCTCCGCCGTCATCGGCTACAGCCTGGGAGAGTCCTCCGCGCTCTGCGCCACCAGGACCTGGGGCGACCGCGACGCCCTGCACGCCCGACTCGACGCCTCCCCCCTGTTCCGCGACGAACTCCGCGGCCCCTGCCACGCCGCACGACGCGCCTGGGGCCTACCCCCCGAAACCCCCGTGGATTGGACCGCCGGGATCGTGCCGGCCCCCGCCGAGGCCGTCCGTCGCGCGATCAAAAAAATCGATCATGTTTATTTATTGATAATCAACGCGCCGAGCGAGTGCGTGATCGGGGGCCGACGGGGCGAGGTGCGGAGGCTGGTTGAGACGCTGGGGCTGGTCTCTCGGTTCGTCGAGTTGCCCGAGGTCGGCACGGTGCATTGCCCGGTGGCGCGGGAGGTTCGCGACGCCTACCGGGAGCTTCACCGATTGCGGGCGACTCCGCCGGACGGGGTCCGGTTTTACAGCGCCGGGTGGGGCGAGGCGTACCGGCCCGATCAGGAGACCGCCGCGGACGCGATCGTGACGCAGGCGATGGACACCGTTGATTTCCCCGCGGTGATCGAGCGAGCCCATGCCGACGGGCTCCGGGTGTTCATCGAGGTCGGTCCCGGTTCGTCGTGCTCTCGGATGATCGCGTCGATCCTGGGAGGCCGTCCCCACTTCGCGCGGTCCGTCTGCGCCGCGGGGGCCGACGACCCCGCGGCGGTGGTCGACCTTCTCGCGCGGCTCGTCAGCCATCGCGTGCCAGTGGATTTGTCGTCCCTGTTCGTTCCCGGACCTTCGGCCAGCGTCCCCGAACGTGTCGAGGGTCCGTCGGTCGTGATTCCCGTGGGAGGTCGGCCCTTCGACCCTCCGGTTCCCCTTCCCGCCATGACGCGTTCCGATCATAAAGGCCAGCCGACCGTGACCGACACCACCGAGCGTGACGACCCCTGGACCTACGCCGCGGTCGCCGAGGCTCCCGCGTTCGACCCGATCGCGGGGCAAGCGGTCGCCACCGAGACCGCCAGGGGCCTCGCCCACGCCGCTTTCCTGCGGTCCTCCGACAGCCTGTCGCAAACGACCTCCAACCATCTGGCGTTTCAACTGGCTCTGATGGACGCCCTCCTCACCAGCCCCGCCCAGCCCTGGATTCCACCCGCGCCCGCGTTTGTGCCTCCGCCGCCTTCGAACGGGAGCGAGCCGGTCGCCGAACCCGCGAGGCCCAGGCCGGCGTTTGACCGGGAACGCTGCCTGGAATTCGCGGTGGGCGCGATTGGCGCGGTGCTTGGGGACGCCTACGCCGCGATCGACGCCCACCCGACCCGCGTCCGCCTGCCCGACGAGCCCCTGATGCTGGTCGACCGGATCGTCCTGGTCGAGGGGGAACCACTCTCGATGTCGCACGGTCGAGTCGTGACCGAGCACGACGTCCTGGAGGGAGATTGGTACCTCGACGGCGGCAAGGTCCCCCCTTGCATCGCGATCGAGTCGGGCCAGGCCGACCTGTTCCTTTCCGCCTGGCTTGGGGTCGACTTCCAGACGAAGGGCCTGGCGGTCTACCGGCTGCTCGACGCCGCCGTGATCTTCCACAGGGGCCTGCCGGTCCCCGGCGACGTGATCCGCTACGACATTCGGAGCTCCCAGTTCTTCCGGCAAGGGGATACGCACCTCTTTCGATTCGAATTCGAGGGGTGCGTCAACGGCGAGCCCTTGCTCACGATGCGAGACGGCTGCGCGGGCGTCTTCGCGCCCGAGGCCCTGGCCGCCGGTCAGGGGATCGTCAAGCGTCCGCTGGACCTCCGCCCCCTGCCCGGCAAGCGGCCCGATGACTGGCGGGACCTCGTGCCGATGGCCGTCGTATCCTACGACGACGCCCAGATCGAGGCGCTTCGAAGAGGGGATTACGCACGCGCGTTCGGAGAGGCGTTCGAGGGCCTTGGCCTCGCCGAGCCACTGACCTTGCCAGGCGGTCGGATGAGCCTGCCGCATCGGGTTCCCTTGCTGGACCCGACCGGCGGGCGCTACGGCCTGGGCCTGATCCGTGGCGAGCTGGACGTCCACCCCGGGGACTGGTTCCTGACCTGCCACTTCATCGACGACCAGGTGATGCCAGGCACGCTCATGTACGAGTGCTGCCTGCTCACATTGCGGGTCTTCCTGCTGCGGATGGGCTGGGTGTCCGAGAGCGCGGGGGTTTCCTACGAACCCGTCCCCGGCGTGGCCAGCCGGTTGCGTTGCCGCGGCCAGGTGATCGAATCCACGAGAAAGGCGGTCTTCGAGGTCGTCGTCAAGGAGCTGGGCTACGGCCCCGAGCCGTTCGCGATCGCCGACGCCTTGATGTACGCGGACGGCAAGCCGATCGTCGAGGTCTCGGACATGACCTTGAAGCTCAGCGGGCTGGATCGCGATCGAATCCTTCGGACCTGGGAGGGTCGAGCCGCCGCTCCGGCGCGACCCCTGATCTTCAACCGGGAGCAGGTGCTGGCGTTCGCGACGGGGAACCCCTCGGACGCCTTCGGCGAGCGCTATCGCCCGTTTGACGCCGATCGGTTCGTCGCGAGGCTTCCCGCGCCCCCCTACTCGTTTCTGGACCGGGTCGTTTCCACGACGGTCGAGCCGTTCGTCATGGCGGCGGGGGGAGAGGCCCTGGTCGAGTACGACGTCCCCGCGGACGCCTGGTACTTCGAGGCCGAGTGTGGGGGCGTCATGCCGTTCGCGGTCTTGCAGGAAGTGGCGCTGCAAGCCTGTGGCTGGACCTCGGCGTACATGGGCTCGGCGCTGACGAGTCCGCTGGATTTGCACTTCCGCAACCTCGGCGGCGAGGCGGTGGCGCTGGCCGACGTCGTCCCGACGACCGGCACGCTCCGCACGCGCGTGAAGGTGACGAAGGTCGCCAACTCCGCCGGGATGATCGTTCAACACTACGACTTCGAGACCCTCGCCGGTTCGACCCCGGCGCATCGAGGGACGACCTACTTCGGCTTCTTCCGACCCGAGGCCC
>JBFWRA010000291.1:0-5886 GCA_050249155.1 Isosphaeraceae bacterium
TCTGGCTCGAAGGCCCCTCCGAGGTGGTTTCCAAGGGTGGGGAAACGGGATCGAGGCTCCCGGTTTCCGCCGGAGTCAATGGGCGATGACGCGGGATCTCCGCCTTGAAGTCACCCAGGCTGCTCCAATACAGCGGCCTGGCGAGGTCGACCTCGGCGACGACCACGCTGGCCCAGTCCTTCGCCCTGGCCAGTGGTTCGCCGTCGTGACCGTAGATCGCGGAGAGCATCCAGTCGTCTGAGACGTCGGTGTAGGTGCTGCTCACCAGGTAGACGTGGTTCTCGCAGGCGCGGGCGGAGGCGAGCAGAGGATTGCATCCCCAGACGGGCCAGGCGATCACTTCCGCCCCACGATCACTCAGCTCGCGGGCCACCTCGGGGAAGAACCCGTCGTAGCAGACCATCATGCCCACGCGACCGAACCGAGTCGTGAACACGGGATAGTCCGACCCTGGCGTGATGCCCCCGTCGATCTCGCCGCGCGGCAGGCTCACCTTGCGGTACTTTCCCGCGACCTTCCCGTCGGGGCCGATCAACACCGCCACGTTGTAGACCAGGTGTCGGTCTCGCTCCAGCAAGCCCGCCACCACGTACAGGTCGTGCTTCCTGGCCAATTCGCCGAAATACTCGGTCGACGGTCCAGGAATGGGCTCGGCGCAATCGGCGTACGAGGCCCCGCGGCCGTAGAAGGTCAGGGTTTCCGGCAGGACGACCAGATCCGCCTTCTGGCGGGCCGCCTCGGCGATCAGTGGCGCGAACTGGCGGCACTTGTCCATTGCCGTCGTTCCCGAGGAGGGCCGATGGTGGATGGTCGCCAGGCGGACCCGACGCGGCGGAGGGGCTGGGGCCTCTTCAAGACTGACGTCCGCCCATTCGACACGCCCACCCGGCTCCCAGCGGTACGAGAGTTCCACCACGGCCCGCGAAGCCCCGGACGGCGCTCGGTAGAACCCGGCGATCTCGGTCCAGCCCCGCGAATCGGTCCCCGACTCGGAGGGTAACTCCGGCTCCGCGCCGGGTCGTTTCCCCCGCCGGAAGGACGATTCGCTCGGAACGTCGCGAAGGACCGAGCGCCCCTCGGCGTCGGTCCAGAGGATTCGAGCGACGATCGTTCGGCGCGGCCAACGGACGCGCTCGGATTTGTAACGAGCGACGACCTTGTAGGTCTCTCCACCGCGGACCGCGAACGCCCGCTCCCACCAACCAACCAGCCCCTCGCGCTCGTCGGCCTCGATCACCAGGGCCCCGCGACGGTCGGGCCCCCCGTCGGACTTCTGGGAAAAAATAGGCCGGATCTCGTCGCGAGGCGAACGAGCGGTCCAGGAATCTGGCGCTGAGATTTCGTTTCCGCCGTTTGACTCCACGGCCGAGCATGGACGCCCCACGGCCAGGACCGTCGAGAGCGAAGTCACGATCACACAAAGAAACGAGGTTTTTTTCATGATTGAATCTCCAACGTCGAGTGATCGAGGAGGGACGTTTCGCTTCAAACGACGGGTTCCCATCCCGGCTCGTATTCGCGCCGCCAGAAGCTCATCGCCTCCGGGTCGTCGAGGACGTGACCGTTTCTCGGGTCGCATTGGAGCGTTCGTCGGGTGCGATAAGCGACGTTGCCCAGATGGCAGAGCAGCGTGCTCTTGTGCCCTTTCTCGATTTGGGCGCTCAACCCGAAGTGGTCGCCGTTCCGAATCGCGTCGATGAAGTGGGCGGTGTGAAACGTGTCGATGGCCAGCCAGGGATTCTTTCCGCCCGCGTCGTCGGAACGCTCCTCGATCAGCCGGTCCTCGGCGTCGTGGATCTTGTAGTCGCCGAAGAGGCCCAACGTGAGGCTTCCCTTGTCTCCGTAAAATGACACGAATCCCGAGGAGTCGGCGTGCTTGTTGCAACTCAGCCCTTGCCAGCAGATTTGTTTACCTCCCGGGAATTCGAAGGTCGCGACCTGGGTGTCGGGGGTTTGTTGATCGTCCTGGAAGCGGTAGCGACCTCCGGAGGAGGTGACCAGGGTGGGATAGTCCACGTTCAACCCCCAGCGGCACAGATCCAGGGAATGGATTCCGTTGTTGCCGAGTTCCCCGTTCCCCCAGTGCCAGAACCAGTGCCAGTTGTAGTGGATTCGGTTATCGAGATACGGGGTGCGCGGGGCGGGCCCTTGCCAGAGTTCGTAGTCGAGCGTGGAGGGCGGTGAGGTCGGTTTGCCCGTTCCCACCGAGGGCCGGCCGTTGTTGTACCAGCCACGGGCGCAATAAACGTTACCGATCACCCCTTCATGAAGTTTGTTCATGGCCTCAATGACGCCAGGCGTGCTCCGGCGTTGCGAGCCCATCTGCACCGCCCGATCGCGCTTGGGGGCGGCGGCGACCATCCGCTCCCCTTCCCAGGGATTGTGGCTGCACGGCTTTTCGACGTAGACGTGCTTTCCGGCTTCGCAAGCCAGGATCGTGGCGGGGCCGTGCCAGTGGTTGGGCGCTTCGCAGAACAGCGCGTCCACGTCCTTGTCGTCGAGGATTCTTCGGAAATCCGTGATCGCCTGTGGCCGCTGAGGGCCGCTCCGTTCCAGCTTCGACTTCGCCTCCTCCGCGCGTCGGGAATCGACGTCGCAGACGTACTTGATGACCACGTCCGGCTGATTCTCCAGGGCGGCGGCGACTTCCATGCCGCGCTTCAGCCCCATGATCCCCAGGGTCACCCGACGGCTGGGCGACGCGCTCGAGCGGGCCATCGACGGGCTGGAGGCCAGGGCGACGGCGGTGCCGGCGGCCCCAAGGAACTGTCGGCGAGATGGGATCGGTGTCATGGCGATCCTCCAGGAAATATCGATTGATCGATGGAAAACACGGTCGATCGTCGATCCACTCTCCAGTTCTTCCAGGCGGGACTCAGCTCCTCGCCGCATGGAGCGAGGAGCGTCGGGGTCGCGATCCCCCTGGGCGACCTCCCCAGTATACGTCGTCCGACTCAAGTCGATAGGGCGCGAGGACAGGAGGATCGCTCAGTCGACTTGGAGAATGGGGCCGGCTGGCCTCCGCGCCTCCGTGGGGGTATCACCACGTCTTCAAGCCCCAACGGGGCTTGTGGGAGGGCCTTCCCACCCAAGTCACGCTCCGCGGTCCTCGGAGCGACTTCGCAATCCTCCTGGGTGCGAGGACCATTCGAGGTCGGGTCGGGGCTCGCCTCTCGGCTTGACGCGGCGCTCGGAGTGAGCGGGACGAGTCGAGACTCGACCCAGCGCTTTGGCGACGAGGGACTCGCGTTCCTCCGCGGAGCGGCGGGTTCAGGCGGGCGTCGCCAGGCTCTCCGGCTCCGAGGGCTCTGGCAATTTGAGCGCGAGCCAGGCCGCGGGCAGAAAGAGAAACCCCGCGGTGAGCAGGGCCAATCGATAGTCGCCGACCTTTGTGAAGAGGCCGAACGCGATCGTGCCGACCGCCGCGGCGATCCGGCCGATGTTGTAGCAGAATCCGGCCCCCGTGGTGCGGAGCAGCGTGGGAAACAAGGGGGGCAGGTACATCGTGAAGAGGGCGAATAGCCCGCTACTGGCGCCGATGAATGGCAGAAGGGCCATGAGGGTCTGGTAATCCCTGGGCACCGCGTACGCCAGCGTCATGGTCAGGGTGTACGTCAGGCAAAGCAGGGCGATCGATCGTCGGTAGCCCATCGCTCGGGCCATTCCCGCCGCGAGGAAGTTTCCGGCGATCGACGCGGAGATGACCAGCATGTTGGCCGTGCTCGCCAGCTCGTTCTTCCGCGCGGCGCTCATCGTGACGACGTCCGGCAAGTTCCTGAGATGCTGCTGATACCAGAATATGAACGCCCAGTGCGCCGAGAGGGTGACCGAGCAGACGAGGATCGTGAGGATGGCCGTGCCCCGGACGTCGCCGCGGAAGAGGTCGGCGATGCCGGGCTCAGATCCCTTCGCGTCGTTCCGAGCGGCGTGCCATTCGTCGGTCTCCGGAACTTCCCGCCGTATCCAGAGGACCAGCAGGGCGGGGAGCACGCCCACCAGGAACACCACCCGAGGGTTCCAGCCCGCCAGCAGGAAGGTCGTCAACGAGGCGAGCAGAATGCCGACGTTCACCCCGGTCTGAAGCACCGCGGCGACCCAGGGTCGCCACCGGGTCGGCCAGGTCTCCGACAGCAGCGAGGCCCCGACGGCCCACTCGCCGCCGATCCCCAGCGCGGCGAGGAACCGAAGGATCAACAGTTGCCACCAGGTCTGAGCGAAGAAGGTGAGCCCGGTGAACGACGCGTAGGTCAGGATCGTGAGGCAGAGCGCCCTGCTGCGTCCGATGCGGTCTCCGAGGCGCCCGAAGAGGCCACCCCCAAGCGCCCAACCGACCAGGAACGCCGCCTGAATCCAGGAGCTATAGCGTCCGACGTCGGGGTGTCGCGTGTCCTCGACGCCGATCAACTGCGCCACGAAGGGCGCGGCGACCAGCACGTAGAGGTGCATGTCCAGTCCGTCGAACAACCACCCCAGCCAGGCGGCGATTCCGGACTTCCACTGGAGCGGCGTCAGGTCGCGCAGGTTTCGGATCTCGACGTTGGGGCGGGCCGCCGTTCCACTCCCGCTCATGGGATCACCTGGGCGGGGTTGATCGCCTGATATTTGGATTTGTTCGCCGTGATCTCGAAGGCTCGCGGGACCTCGCCAAGCCCTCGCAGGACGTGGGTGATCGTCGGCTTGAGCCGAACGCGTCCCGACGCGACGAGTCGGACCGTGTGTTCCAGATGCGCGAGCGTGCTGATATCAGGAAAGAGGACGCGGAGGCTTCGTTCACGGAGGTGGTCGACGTCGATTTCCAGAGGCGCTCCGAACCACGAGACGCCGACGAGTTTTCCTCCCGATCGAACCGAATCGATCGCCTGGAACAAGGAACGAGTGCCCGCGAGGCCCTGTTTGGGGCTCCCGCCCGCGCACTCGAAGACGACGTCGGCACCGACGTCGTTGGTGAGCGAGCGAATGACATCGACCGGGTCGTTCTGGCGCGCGTCGATCGCGACGTCGGCGCCGAGCTCCCGGGAGACGCGGCAGGACTCCTCACGGACGTCGACCGTCACGATCAGCCCCGCGCCGCTGTTTCGGGCGATCTGGAGGCATTCGAGTCCCATGGATCCCTGTCCGAAGATCGCGACGGTGTCTCCCATGCCGATCCCGGCGGTCTCGACGGCCGCCACGCTATCGCTGAGGGACTGAAGGCAGGCCGCCTCGCTGTCGGAGATGCGATCGTCGACGCGCACCAGGGCGACCTGGGGCAGCAGAGCGCGTTCAGCGAAGCAGCCTGGAAGCTGGAACCCGATGATCGGGCCTTTTCGGCAGAAGTGGTCCTTACCTTCCCGACAGAATGGGCAATCTCCGCAGGGAAGCTTCGCCCTGGCCGCGACGCGATCGCCCGGCCGAACGCGCGTGACGCCCTCGCCGACCTCGACCACGCGCGCGCAGAACTCGTGGCCGAACAATTGCACGGGGGCCTCGGTCGCCAACCGCTTTTTGATCGACTCGTAAGCGAGCGTTGGGATGCCGAAGGCGAGCTGGGCCTCGGTGACGCTGGGCTGCACACAGAGTGGCTCGGCCACGACGTGCCCTGGCAGGCAGACCGGTTCGGGCACGTCGTCGAGGCGCATGTCGCCGAATCCGTGAAATCGCCACGCCTTCATGGTCGATGCTTACGCCTCCCTCGTGAACTTTTGAAGCGCGTGGCAATCCGGGGGCACCGCTCCGCGATTCCCGCCCGCCGACCAGACCACCTCGCCGACGTAGAGGTCACCTCGCGAGTCCAGGGCGAGGTCGTGCGGGGCGAAGAAGTCGCCGGGCTCGGTGGGGTTCTCACCACCACCCCATTGGGCGAGACGCTGGCCCTTCGGGTCGAAGACGCTTACGCGTCCCCCCGTC
>JBFWRA010000292.1:0-5875 GCA_050249155.1 Isosphaeraceae bacterium
CCTTCGCCTGTTCGATGGGCCTCAGATCCTCGCGGAGCGCATTCTCGACAAGTTGCACCGCGAGGCGCTCCTGCGGCGAGAGATCGCCCTCGATGATCACGCAGGCGAGCGACTCGAGGCCCGCCATCCTGGCCGCGCGCCAGCGGCGTTCGCCGCACAGGATCACGTAGCGGTCGAGCCCGGCGTCCCAGCGCACGCGGAGCGGCTGGAGCAGACCGCGGGTTTTCAGCGACTGGGCGAGGCGTTCGAGCGCGTCGGCGTCGAAGTCTTCGCGGGGCTGGGTGGGATCGCGCTCGATGCGGTCGATGGCGATCTGGGAGACGTCCTTGCTGCGCACGACGCCGACCAGGTGGGCGGGCGTGGTGCGGGGGCCGGCGGCGGGCGTGGTGCGCGGCGCACCGGCGCTCTCGAAATCGCCCATGGACTCGCGGACGTTACCGAGTCCCTTCATGAGTTCGTCGCGCTTGCTCATGCCGCGGCCTCCTGTCGTCCGGTTCCCGCGGCGGCAATGCGCGCGAGCATTTCTTCGGCCAGGGCGCGCACCGCCTTGGCGGCGGCTCCCTTGGGCTTGTACTGGGCGATAGTCTGGCGGCGGGAGATCGCCTCGGGAAATTCCGGCGCCTCGGGAATCCGGGCGGCGAAGACCGACGCGCCATAGAGGTCGCGCAGCTGCTCCTCGTAGAGCTGGTGCAGGGTCCGCCGCGGCGACATCATGGTGATGAGGTAGCCCAGTAGGGCCACTGGGAATCCGGCCGCCGTGACACGCCCGAGCGACTCGAGCACGTCGGCGATCCCTTGCGCGCCGTAATCCTCGGGCTGGAGCGGCACGATCAGGTAGTCGGAAGCCGCAAGGGCCGTCCAGCTGCACAAATGCAGATTGGGCGGACAGTCGACCAGCACCAGGTCGTAACGGTCCGTGACCTCCTCCAGGAAGCTGCGGAGCACGCCCTGGGCTTCGGGAGCGGCGAGGTGCGGGTCGGGCGTGTTGAAGCTGGTGGCGCTGCGGGAGCCAGGCACCAGGTCGACGCCTGCCAGGCCTGTGGGATGGATCACCTGGTCGGGGTGCGGCTGGTCGCCGCGGAGCACGGTGGCGATGGTGACGTCCGGGTCGAGCTGTCGGGTAGTCACGGGTCCCCACCAGCCCTGGGTGAGGCTGCTCTGAGGGTCGGTATCGACGATCAGCACGCGCCGGCCCAGCGTGAGGGCAAGCGTGCCCGAAAGGTGGTGGGTGCAACTGGTTTTGCCCACGCCCCCTTTCTGGTTCAAGAGGGTGATGACGGTCACGGAGGTCCTCCCTGCCGGTGCCTGGTGCGCGGCGCACCGTGTGCGTTCCGAAGGCCGCCGGAGACGGCGCGATTTCCGCGTGTTTGTTATCGGCCGGTGCGCCGCGCACCGCCAGTTATTGGAGGCCGCGTCAGCGCGTCTGACGGGCGTGCATCCAGTCGCAGGCCGCCTGGGCCTTGCCGGCGGCCGTAAAGATGACCCTGGCGTCCGATTTCAGCACGTGGAGCCAAGGCTGGAGCTAGGCGGCATGGTCGGGTCTGGGTTCGTTGGCAAGGCCAAGATGCGCGCACAGGAATGCAGCTCCCAGTTCGGCGATCAGTTCCTCGGCGGCGTAGGCGTGGCTGCCGAAACGTCCGCTGAGATCGCGGTCGAGGCGGGAGGGGTGGCCGGTCCAGTGGGTCGCCTCATGGGCGAGGGTGGCGTAGTAGGCGGCGTCACGGAACGCCCCGAAGGGCGGCAGTTGGATGGTGTCCTCGACCGAGTGGTAGTAGGCATGGGGTCCGCCGTGCCGGATGTCGGCGCTCAGCCGGGAGAAGAACGTATCGGCGCCGGTGATGCGCTCGTGCTGCGGCCGTTCGGGAGGGGCAGGGGGCGTGTATCCTTCCACCTGCGCCGCGTTGAATACGGAGAATCCGCGCGCGAAAAGCCGTTTGCCGCGCCGAGCCTCAGATTCCTGCCGATCATCGTCCTGTTCATCGCCGGGCCTCTCCTTGAGCTTCCAGCACACCACAAGCGTGGACCGTTCGCCCCTGCGCACCTGAGCGCCGAGCGCCTGCCACTGGCGGTAGGTGGCCCAGCGATGCGTGGGATACTTCCCGGCCTCGGCGGCGGCCCACAGGGCGAGTATGTTGACGCCGCGATAAGGGGTCCCGCTGGCGGCGTTGGCGGGGGTGAAGGTGGCGTCGTCCGGTGCGTGCCAGGGCATTCTCCAGCGTCCGGCGCCGCGATCGAACGCGGCGATGATCTCGGCCGTGACGCGGCTGTAAAGGTCCTGGCGGGTGGTGGTGTTCGTGCGGTGGGTCATGGTCTGTCTCCCTTACTGCTTCGTTGAGGGTTGAGCGAAGCGCCGGTTCGCTCACCCTCTGCCCACCGGCGAGGGCGGGGGGTAGCAAGGGGCAGGGGGGAGGGGAAGATCTCTCCCCGTCTGCACGAGCCACGGGGCGAGGAAGGTGGGGAGGTCCCTTGCCCCGCGCGAGGGGAGGGCACCCCTTAGCCCGGCGTCAGGGCGTCGAAGGGGACGAAGGTCGTCCCGTCAGGGACCGACGCGGGCTCGCGGAGCCCTGGAAGGCCCGGCCCCGCCGGGTGCGGGGAGACGCCCAAATGAGTGTGCGAACCGAGAGTTCAGCAGGCACGAACGCCGTCGTTCCGTCGATCCGTAGTTCGGCTGTTTCAGCCTCTGGTGCGCCGCGCACCAGGGCGTCAGGGCCTGTCGATTCACGTCCATAGAGCAGCGGAGGGTCGGATGGGGCGAAATGTGCCATCGAAACAGGGGATGCTCCCTGAGCACGAAAGCCGAGGGGTCACGTGAGCCTCCGGTCACGCTTACTGCGTCCGTCTGATCACGAGCGGCGAACGTGCCTCGACCCTGGCGGCGAACGCATCGCGGATTCGCCTGAACAACGCGGCCGGAAGCAACCCGTAGGCCACGCTCCCGGCGTCCCCGCCCGGCTCCTTCATCCGCAGGTCCGGCCCCGGCCAGACGACGCGGTTGGCCTCGCTGAGCATCAACCAGGATCGATCCGTATCCAGGCCGAGGCGACGCTTGCTGACGAGGGGGATTTCAACGGCCTGAGCGGGATCGGAAGGCGGAGTATGCGTGACGGGCAGCACGGTCACAACGGTCTCGCCCTGATCACTTCCCGCTACCATCGGCACCGCACATGGGCGATCTTTCGCTCCCTCTTCCTGGCCGAGCTCGTACTCGCTTCGCCAGAGGTACGAGTAGCGAATCACCAGGCCGGGAACCGGCTCGGCGAACGGCACGGTCAGCCGGTCACTTCAGAATCGAAGGCGGCCGCTTCCGCAGGCGGCTCGGCCTCGCGTATCGCCTTCAGGTCCGCTTCGCCAAAATCCTCGGGCCGCAGCACCTCGCGGTCACGCCGTTTGAGCCGGCGGAATTCCTCGATCGACATCATCACCAGGCGGTCGCGCCCATTATGGGTAATGGTCACCGGATCCATCAGTGCCAAGTCCTGAATGGGCCCAATCCTCCGCTGCAATTCTCCCGAACTTACCTTTACCATGTCCTGCTCCCATAGTTAATGTATTTAGTATATTTACTATATTATATATAAACTCTGATTTCAAATCCTGCGTGCCATCAGCATGAGCCGAAGATGCCATCCTCGTTCGGGTCATCCGGCAATGCGCGAGGCTCCGGAAGGATGAGAGGGTGCGGAATAAGCGGCGGGAACGCCGTCGTTCGGTCGTTATGGCATTTGGTGCGCCGCGCACCAGGCACGGAGGCAGATGCGTTTTTGGGGACGACCCGAGGCAGGGAAAACTGATTGAGGACAAGGAGGTCAGACGACTTGTTGCTGCTGGAGCAGGTTGCGGATGTAGCGATCGCGCAGCAGGGACTTGCACAGGCTGAGCATTTCCGGAGTCGCATCGGCCTCTCCGAGCGTTGCGGGATCGGCTTCGGCGATCACCCTGGCATCGAGCGCTTCCTGCTGCTCGGGCGTGAGCGAATTCCAGTAGTCACGGACGGCGATCCGCTCCGCCCGTTCACGGGCTCCTTCCTGGGCGGCATCGCGTCGCGCCTCTTCCGTCCGGCGTTTGGCCTGGACGTTCCGGTCGGCTTCCGCCTGGCGCTGGGCCCGCGATACGAAACCGGGTGGGACGGCATATCCGTCGCGGATCGAGGCCACGAGATAGCCGGCGGGGCTCCTCTGGATGCGACGGTCCTTGCGCTCGGCGAGCCAGTCGAACGCCTCGATCTGCTGCTCAACCAGTCCGGCTGGATGATCCCGCGCGAGGTCGGCAGCGATCCTGGCGGTTACGCCACGATCCGCGAGCGCCCGGGCGAGCGGGTGCGCCGGCGGCAGGGCGGGGGAGCAGCCTCCCGCGGGTACCGCGGCCTCCTGCTGCGTGACGAACACGAGGCGCACCCACCATTCATCGTCGCGTCTGACATACCTTTCGCCGTCGGGAAGGGGGACCAGGAAGCCGATGGATTCGAGTTCGTCGAAGGCCGGCCTCAGTTTGCGGGCGATCTGAGCCTTGTCCGTGTAGTTCCCGGTGAGGCCGATATGCCCGAAAGCGAATGCCTTGAGCGGCACCGCGACTTCGGAACCGAGATGCTCGCGCTTGCCAAGGAAGCGGTACATCTGGAGCGCGACAGGATGGCGAAACCGTCGGCATTGCTCGAAGTCGATGGCGCGCAGGTACCCGGACTGGAAGCTGTCGAAGATCACCTCGTTCCACTTGATGCGGGAGAGGAAGAGGTCGCCCTGGTTGTTGGTGTTGCGACTGTCGTTGATGTCCACATTGTCGATGATGCTGAAGGCCCGCGTGGTGTAGGTCTTCTGGCGATGGTCCCACCAGGCGTTCTTGTATTCGTAGGTGACGTGCTTGAGGCGGAGCAGGGCCTTTTCGATGCGCTGGTAGTTCCGGCCTTGGTCCGACCAGCCTAGCAGCCCGAGGAGTTCCTGCCGCGTGAACTCGACGTCCGGCTTCGCGAAGTTGTTCTTGTGCTTGGTGAGCTGGATCAGCGCCAAATGCACGAGGTTGTCGCCGGCGGTGGGCAGACCGTGCTCCTGCGAGCCCTCGACGAATTGGATGCCGGTGATCCACTTCTTGCGCTTAGGGTCGTACAGCCGCAACTCACGCCGAAAGAAAGTCTGGCCCGCCGGCGCCCGATCGGTGAGCAGGGTAGGGGAGATTTCGGCGAAGTTCATCTCGTCGCGGCCTGCGATCAGGGCCTCCGGATTGATGGCGAGGGAGGTATTGGTTCTCGGTTCCATACACTAAATATATACAATGTTTTATACCAAAACAACAAAATTTTGTGGATCTCGGCTCGCAATCTGTCTCCTATTGTTGTTAACATAGTTAAACAACAAAGTATTATAGTATGCCGCTCTATTTTTGGCGGATTCCCGCCAGAAAACGCGGATTTTGCCTGACCGGAGTAACGGTGAATCCTGACCGGAGTAACGGAAGGAGGGGGATTTCCCTGACCAGGATAACGGATCGGCCTGACCGGGGTAACGGATAGACCGTCCGAATCCTGACCGGGATAACGGAACCAGCATCGATTCCCTGACCGTGGTAACGTATCGAGGCGTGCCGATTCGGCACAGGCCCTGATGGTCTCGACGGGCAGGACGACGATTATTCCTGCCGGATCAAGGAGTTGTCCGCTCCCTGACCGAAGTATCGGAAACACTTGCCGTGGCGGCGTGCCGAAGATCGCCATCGGTGGAGAAGGGCGGCGAAGCCGCGACTGGCTCCCGCTCCCGCGGCTATCCTGACCGGAGTAACGGAAACGAGTCGCGGTTTTCCGCGGCCGGGCGCTCCGTCCGTTATTCCGGTCAGGCTATTGCGAGCCTATTCGGGGAGCGGCGGGCCGGGATCAGGGAGTTTCACC
>JBFWRA010000293.1:0-5862 GCA_050249155.1 Isosphaeraceae bacterium
GAACCTCTTCGACGTGCCCGTCGGCACACCCGTCGCGGCGCTGGTGAGACTTGGCCGGTTCCATCCGGGGTTCAACGCGTCGTCGACCTCGTCGTCGAGCGTTCGGACCGCGGCGCTGCGGGTCGAAGGGCCCGTCGCGCCTCCTCCGCTTGTCGAACTGGCGCCGCCTTTCTTGGATTTGAAGCGGAATGGGCGGCGGCCGACGGCATGACGTCGGGTCGTCGCGAACTCCCCCAGCGGGAGGTCTTGACGACCCGGCCGTAACCGTTCATCCGAGTCAAGCCGCGATATGAACGCGGCTCTTGCCGCCGTCCGACTTCCAGGGCCGGACCTTCGCGCCCGGAGCGCACGTCGCGGCGATTCTCTCGAAGCACTCGAGCGCCTCGGTGATCACCTCGTCTGTGTTCATGTAACGATACTGGGCGAGCCGACCGCAGAAGTAAACCCGCGCCCGGCGCGTCTCCTCCTCGGCCAGCGTCCGATACCTGCGGTACAGGGCGTCGTTCTCGGCGCGAGGGACCGGGTAGTAGGGGTCGCCGCTGGCCTGAGGAGTTTCGTAGGTCACCACGGTCTCGGGATGCTTCTGCCCGGTGATATGCTTGGTCTCGACCGACCGGGTGTACAGGAAGTCGTTCGGGTAGTTGATCTGAACGCAGGGTTGCCGATACTCTTGATGATAGTGGACCAGATCAAACCGAAGCGAGCGATAAGGAAGTTTTCCAAACTGAAAATCAAAGTATTCATCGATGGGTCCAGAGGTGACGACCGCGTGCCTCGGGGTGACGCATTCGCGGACCTCGCGGAAGTCGGCGTTGAGCAGCAGTCGGATGCGCGGGTGATCGGTCATCGCGGTGAACATCGCGGTGAAGCCCAGCTTCGGCATCATTTGAAACCGGTGGTCGACGTAGCGATGGTCGCGGTTGAATCGAACGGGGATACGGCCGCAAACGCTGGGCGCGAGGTCCCTGGGGTGGATCTCCCATTGCTTCAACGTATAATTGAGATAAAACGCTTCGTATAATTCGCGCCCGACGCGCCCCAGGACGAAGTCCTCGGAGTTCGCGGGGGTCTCGGCGGGTTCGCGCACTCGGTCCAGCAGCTTTCGGGCGGTCCGCGCGTCGAGCTTGCGATTAAAGAATTGTTCGAGCGTGGTCAGGTTGATGGGAAATGGGAAGAGCTGGCCCTGGCAAAAGCTTTTGACCTCGTAATTGCCCGGCACCCACTCGGTGAACCGAGAGAGATAATCGACCAGCGCGGAGTCGTTGGTGCGGAAGTAGTGGGGTCCGTAGTTTTGCACCATGACACCGGTGGAGTGAAACGAGTCATGGCAGTTGCCCGCCAGGTGCCGCCGCTTCTCGACGATCAGGACGTTCCAACCCAGTTCGTTCGCCGCGCGCTCGGCGATGACGCATCCCACGGGCCCCGCTCCACAGATCAACAGATCGACGTCGGGAATCATGATCTGACTCTTTTCATGGGTCGGTGGGTGAGGCTCGATCTGGCGATTGGTCCGAGTTCCGCCCTACGCGGCGAAGGGGCCGGCGACGTTCCAAGCCGGTGGTCCATCGTGTTGGACGAAGCCCGGGTTCGCACGGCGGACGCCCCGCCAGTCGTCAAGAATCTCGCGATAGAACTCTTCCGTGGCCCGGCCGAGGATATCCAGGCTGAAACGCGTCTCGAATCGACGCAGGCCCGCTCGACCCAGGGCCTGGCGAAGTTCGGAACTGGCTCCCAGGCGGAGCATCGCCTCGGCCAGCGCGGCGGGGTCGCTTTCTCCAACGAGCAGGCCGGTCGTTTCGTGTTCGACGACCTCGGGAACGCCGCCGACATGGGTGCCGATCACTGGCTTGCCGAACCGCATCGCTTCGAGAAAGATCAGCCCGAAGGATTCGTAGCGTGAGGGCGCGACCAGAACGTCGCACGTCGCGAACAGATGATTCTTCGTGGCGTCGTCGATCTTTCCGAAGAAGTGGACGCGAGCGGAGGCGCTCTCGTCCCAGAATCGGCGCAGGGCGGCGTGATAGTCTCGCCCTTCGCGAAGGGCGAACCCGTCGTGAGCGCTGTTGTCCGCGCCCACGATCCAGAGCGTCGCCTTCGGGTCGCGCTGGGCGACCCTTGCGAACGCCTCACCCAGTTCCAGCACGCCTTTCCTCGCTTCCAATCGGCCGACGAACAGGTAGCGCGTACCTCCCGCGTGCGGCGGTTCGATCGGGTTTCTCGGTAGCCTGGCCACGGGGGGCATGCCCAGCGGGATCACGCTCAGGCGTCTGCCGTGCGTCGCCAGCGGGATGCCGTGGGCTTCCTTGACGGTCTCCACGACGGCCTCGCTGATTCCGATGACTCCCGTCGCGTAGGCGAGTTGAAGTCGCTCGGCGGCGATCATCGTTCGAATATTCTCATCCGCCACGATGCCGGAGATTTGCCGTGTCAACTCGAAGGGAGTTTGCAGACGGACCACCAGAGGCCATCGCGTGGCGAGCCCCACCGCGGCGCCTTCCCCGTTCCAGAGTGGTGCCTCGACCAGGTCGAAATCGCGACGATCCGACAAGGATCGCAGAGTGGTCAGAAAGGCGTGGCGATAGGCGATCGGGTCGCTGGCCAGCGGAACCTCCTCCACCCGGTAGCCGGCGGGGACGATCCGCGACGGGCCGTTGGCCGACCGCAAGACGGTCACGTCGAGCCCTCGGGACGCCAGCGCCTCGGCGAGGTTCTCGGTATAAGCGCCCACCCCTCCGAAAACCGGCCCGCCGAATTCTCCGCAAAGCAGCGCCACGCGGAGCCTGGAGCGGGAGACGATCGGCCGGCGAACGTTTCGCGAGGCCGTCATCGAGCGAAAGTCGGCTCTGGGCAGATCGGCGGGTAGCCAACTGGTCGTACCGCGCCGGCGGGTTTCGCGCCCGGCGTTCCAGCCGCTGCCCAGTCCCTTCAAGGCGTTCCACGAGTGTCGCGCCGCCGAGCGCCAGGTCATCTGGCGATGCCCGATCTGGTCGGCGAAGATTCGCAGCCACAGGGTCTTGGTCCTGGCCACGTTCCAGAGGCAGTTCAGGCTGGATCGCCTGGAATACTTCAACGAGAAATAGAGTTGATGGCGGGCGATGGCGAAATAATTCAGGTCGAAGGGACCGCGGCGGTTATGGCTTCTCGCCGGCAGGTGGTGCACCAGGGCCCTGGCGTGGTGGAACAGTCGATAGCCAGCGCGGATCACCGCTGCGGACATATCGGCATCTTCATAAAGGTACATGTACGTTTCGTCGAAGCCTCCCGCATCGAGGATCGCTTCGCGACGAAACGCCATGTTGGCGCCCATGAAGTACGTGAACGCGTTTCCCTCGGGGTCGTTGAATCCGGACGGGGCCAGGCGGTACTCGGTCGGCTCTCCCAGGTCGTCGATCGTGTTGTTGAGGGCCTGAACGGGCCTTCCCAACCCGTTTTCGTTGACGACCATACCGGCGACCCCGCCGCACGTCGGCCCCTCGCTTTCGAAGACGCTCACGAGTTCCTCGAGCCAGGTCGACGTGGCGATCGCGTCGTCGTCGATGAACGCGATGAGGTCACCCCCCGAGCGGCGGACTCCCTCGTTTCTCGCGTGCGCGACGTTGAGCTTGTCGACTCGGTAGACCTTCACGTCGGTCAACGTGGCCGCGTAGTCGTTGGAGCCGTCGGCCGATGGCCCGACCACCACGACGACCTCGAAGGGGCCGTAGGTCTGTCGACGGAGCGACTCCAGGCAGGGGGGCAGGCACTGGCGACGCCCCGCCGTGATGATGACGACGGAGACCCTGGGGCGAACCCCGTCGGGGAAGCGCGAATGTGACAAAGGGGTCGCCCTCCTTGGCGATTCCGTCGTTGACCTCGGGGAGGACCGAACGCCTCTCGTGCCGGTCAGGCGGCCGGTGACCGGGCGGTTAGCTCAAAGCCATAAGCGTTCGCCGCGGGACGCTGCACCCGGTCGCTCACGGTGACCTCGACGAATCCCGCTTCAGAGACGATCGTTCGAAGCGTCTCGGGGGTGTATGCGGACCGCCGGGGTTCGCTCCCGTCACCGAAAAGCGAATCGATCAAGGCATGTGTGTCGATGGAACCGTCGCGGAGTCGATCGACGGCGGCCTCGAAGTCGTCGGCCACCAGCGTGAGCGTACCCCCCGGGCGAAGGAGGCCGGCCCAGTGAGGTAGGAGGACGTCGCGAACCTCGGCGACGGAGTGTTCCTCGAGCACGTTGGCGGCCAGGATCTCCGCGGCCGATCCGAGTCGCGCGGGGATCTCGTCCAGGGCGGCGGCGACGTCGGCGCGGGCGTCGTGGGGTGAGATCCAGACGTAACCAGGCCGCGGCCAGGGCACCCTGCCCAGCAAGAGCCGGGCTCCGTCGGGTACCGCGACAGGGTTTCGTGGGGCGATTCTGGGCCCGGTGGGGGCGTGCCTGGCGTGGCTTCGGAGCCGGATTTCCTGATAGTCGAGTTCCTCGCGGACCTCGTCGCGGACGCCCTCGAGCGCGGATCGCAGTTGAGCGATCTCGTCGGTCAGGTCCGTCAATCGCTCGATCACCATTCCGTCGACGCGTGCCTGATGAAAGAGGTACGCGCGAAGGACACGGCGGACGACGCGCTTGAAAAAGGTGAATCGGCCCTGGAGGGTCACTCCCCCCGCGACGATGGTCCTGAGATAGTCGAGGTGGCTCGCGTGATCTTTCAGGTAGGCCGGGCGCCGGGACTCGCCGGTCGAGAGAGCCCGCAACTGTCGGTCGAGGTCTCGGGCCGCGTCTTCAAGGAGACCCGGGTGAAATCGTCGAGCGGACATCACGCCCTCCTGGCCGTCCGAAAAACCCACGCGCGGAAATCGCGCGAGCCCCAGGCGTCGTGCCGTGCCGGGTCGCGCGGGCGGTGCGGTTTTTAGCAGAGGGTGCTCGATCCGTCCAGATCAACCTTGGAGGGCTTCGACTCCGGCGGCGCGACCCCCAGCCACAGGAGCACTCCGGTCAGGCAGATCAGGCCACCCAAGCCAACCGCCCAGCCCCAGCCGAACCACTCTCCGACCCACGGCGTGATCACCGGTGCGAGCATACCGCCGGCGTTCCCGCCCGTGTTCAGCAGCGCGGCCGAGCTTCCGCCCCGGCGCTCGCCCAGCTCGACGGCCGTCACCCAGAAGGCCCCCTCGGAGGTTCCCACCGCCCCCAGGGCCAGCGAGAACCAGGCGACGATCCATCCCGGTTCCCTGGCGAACACGCCGCAAAGCAACAACAGACCGCCGGCGGTCATTCCCGCCATCGGCATCAGCGCCCGGCCCTTCCGAGCGCCCAGGCGGCGTTCCAGGCGATCTCCCAGCCAGCCCCCCAGAGGCATCCCCACCGCCATGGCCAGCGGCGGCAAGGCGGCGTAGCCCCGGCTCGCGCTCTCCGGCAGTTGAAGGACCTTGTCGAAGTAATATGTCATCCAGTAAAAGAATAAGTACTGAAAGTAACCGACGGCCGCGTAGCTCAGGGTGAGCAGCGCCAGCCCTCGGTGACTGAGCAACCGCCACCAACCCGTCGTGTCGGTCTCGCGCGGAAGCCGGTCGCGCGAGTTCCTGGGCGCGACGGCGATCCAGATCGACGCCAGGGCGAACGTGGGCGCAGCGGAAAGCAGGAACGCCATCGGCCAGTCGACCAGGTCCATCAACGCTCCAAAAAGCGGTGGGCTGGCCGCGACCCCGATGAGCGCCCCGCCCGTGATCAGACCGTTGGTTCGCGAGCGCGACTCCGGAGCGACCCAGCGCCCCACCGCCGCGGCGCTGGCGGGATACATCGGCGCCGAGACGACCCCCATCAAGGCGCGGACCGCCAGCAACGTGAAGAACGCCCAGCTCGCGTAGTGGTTCGAATGGCCCACC
>JBFWRA010000294.1:0-5856 GCA_050249155.1 Isosphaeraceae bacterium
GAGGCCGATTTCACCGAGGCGATCGAGGAGATCATCGCGGCTCCCCCCACCGAGGAGGAACTCGCCAGAGCCCTGGCGGACTTCGAGAAGTCCGCGTACGCGGCGTTGACTCCTCCCTTGATGCGAGCGTTCGCCCTTGTGATTGGTTTCGCCCAGAACGACGACCCCGCCTATTACAAGAAAGACTTCTCGCGATATTTCCAGGTGACGCCGTTGGATCTGCAACGGGTGGCCAAACGCTACCTCACTCCCGAGAAAGTCGTCCTTTGGACCTTGCCCGCGGACTCCGAGCACCCCAAGAGCCCCGCGACGATCGCCGGACCCAATCTTTCCGCGCCCGACCGGTCGGCGTCACCCCACCGCTTGCCCGAGTCCGGTCCCGACTGGTCGAAAATGCCCGGTCCCTCCGCCGCCTTGAGTT
Organism: Isosphaeraceae bacterium; assembly: GCA_050249155.1. Lineage (GTDB taxonomy): Bacteria > Planctomycetota > Planctomycetia > Isosphaerales > Isosphaeraceae > JBFWRA01. The sequence continues at coordinate 422 of JBFWRA010000294.1, forward strand.
TCAAGGCGCCACGGTTCGTCCGAAAAACCTTGCCAAACGGGCTGGAGGTCTGGGTCGCCCCCTGGAAAACTCTGCCCCTGGTCACGGTTCGACTCCTGATGGCAGCCGGTACGGCCGACGATCCCGACGGCAAGTCGGGTCTGGCATCCCTCACCGCCACGCTCTTGACGCAGGGGACCAAATCCCGGACCGCGACCGAACTGGCGGAGGCGTTCGAGGCCCTGGGAGTGACCCTGGGAGCCAGGGCGTCCGTCGACGAGACCTCAACGGGGTTCTCGACCGTCACCCGGCACCTCGATCCCGCGCTGAAACTTCTCGGGGAAGTCCTCACTTCGCCACGTTTTGATCCCGTTGACTTCGAACGCGAGCGAAGCCTACAGATCGCGAGCCTCGCGCAGGGGGCTGAGGACCCGAACTGGATCGCGCGTCGGGCCTTTCCCGTCTTGCTCTATGGCGAGGGCCATCCCTACGCGAATCCAGGTGACGGGTATGACGAGACGCTCAAGGGGCTGAGACTGGAGGACGTCCGCGCCTTCCATTCGCGACGACTCGGCCCGAAGGGAGCGATCATGGTCGTGGTCGGGGACGTCGAGCCTGAGGCGGCGTTCTCGAAGGTGGAGGACTCACTGGGTGGCTGGAACGCCCAGGAGGTGGCACCCTCGCCCAGGCCCGAGGCGACCGTCAAGGCCCGTCCGGGAGTGGTTCACTTCGTGGACAAACCCGGCACCGTGCAAAGCGTGGTCAACGTCGGCCGACGCTGGCTGGATCGCTCCGACGAGAGCTACTTCGCCACGCTGGTTGGCAACCGCATTCTCGGCGGAGACTTCCTGAGCCGATTGAACCAGAACCTCCGCGAGAAGAACGGCTTTACATACGGGGCGAATTCGGCCTTTCGATTTCGCAGGACCGGGAGCGTCTGGTCGGTCAGCACCCAGGTGCGCACCGACGCCACCGCGCCCGCGCTGAAGGAGGCGCTCAATGAGCTTGACGCCCTGGCCGGCGGCAAGCCGTTCACCGTCGAGGAGATCGAGACCGCGGTCGGAGCCGAGGTGAAGTCTTTTCCCGAGGGCTTCGATAGCCCAGGTTCGATCGCGGGCATTCTTGAAGAGATGGCCCGTTTCAAGCTTCCCCTGGACCACCTCGACACGTACCTGGCTCGACTCCAGGCGACGACTCCCGTATCCATCGGCCAGGCGATGGCGCGCGTGATCCAGCCCGAGGAACGCGTCGTTCTGATCGTCGGTGACCGCGCGAGCGTGGAACCCAAGCTGCGGACCCTGGGTTACGACCGAATCGAGTCGATCGATTACAATGGTCGACCTGTTCGGTAATCTTCCGTCCCTTCAGGATCGATCTCCTCGTCCCCGGTTTTCCGACATGATTTACCTCGACAACGCGGCCACGAGTTTTCCCAAGCCCGAGCCGGTCTACCAGGCGCTCGACACGTTCGCGAGAACGCGCCTGGCCAACCCCGGCCGCGCTGGCCATCGAATGGCGGTCGAGGCGGAACGGACGCTCGACGACGCCAGGCACGCGCTGAACCAATTGTTTGGCGGTGAGGCTCCCGAGCGCTGGGCGTTCACCCTGAACTGCACCGACGGCCTGAACCTCGCGATCAAGGGGACCGTCTCACCCGATGATCACGTCATCACAACCGATCTTGAACATAATTCTATCAGTCGCCCGCTTCGAGCCCTGGAAAAAGGGGGCGTCATCAGCCTCACCCGCGTCGCGTCGGAAGGGGGCTACGTCAACCCCGAGGACGTCCGGCGGGCACTGACGCCCAAAACCAAACTCGTGGCGATGACCCACGCGGCGAACGTCCTGGGAACGGTTCAGCCGATCGACACGATCGGCGGGATCGTCCGAGAAGCCGGGGCGCTTTTCCTGGTCGACGCCGCCCAGTCGGCGGGGGTCGTTCCCATCGACCTGCGATCCACGCCGATCGACTTTCTCGCCTTTCCCGGCCACAAGGCCCTGTATGGACCGACGGGCACCGGCGCCATCTACGTTGGACCTCGGGCGAAGCCCAGGCCCTGGCGCGAAGGGGGGACCGGCGGGGATTCCTCAAGCGAGACCCAGCCCGATCTCTTGCCCTATCTCTACGAGGGAGGCACCCCCAACGTTCTGGGTGTCGCGGGCCTGCTCGCCGGGGTTCGGTGGGTGATGGAACGCGGCCCCGACGCCCTGCGACGGCACGAGGTTTCGCTCCTGCGACGCGTCGTGGACTGGGTCCTCGCCAACGAGGGCTGGGCGATCGCCGGACGTTGGGACGCGGAGACGCACGTGGGAGCCCTCTCCTTGATCGTTCCCGAGGGCCTCTCGCCCCAGGACCTCGGATCGATTCTCGACACGAGTTTCGGGATCGCGGTCCGGCCCGGGTTGCATTGCGCTCCGTTCATTCATCGAAGGCTGGGGACTTTTCCCGACGGAACCCTGCGGATCAGCCCCGGACCCTTCACGACGGATGATGAGATCTCAACTCTCTTGAGCGCCTTGACGGAGATCACCGCGGGGGTGAGTTGACCTGGCCCCACTCGATGGCCCCCACAACCCGGCTCGCGACGATGGCCGGCAGACGTCAGGTCGCGAGGGTTCGTCAAGGAGGTTCAGCCGATGTCGCCGATGCCGAGACGACACCCCTGGGGATGGACCTCGGCCGCTCGTCTGGCCCTTGGGCTCCTGGCGATCACGGCCTCGCTCGCCCTGTCGGCCCGGACTGGCGAAACGAACCCAACCGTCGCGAGCGTCGCGCCAGGCCTGGTCATCGACCCGAACCGGGTTCCGCCCGCGGTGCTCGAATCGTTGCCCCGAGTCGGACCCATCCTCGCCGACCGCATCGTTCAGGCCCGAGTGAGTTCGCCGCTCGCCTCAATCGGCGACCTCGAATCCAGAGTGCGGGGAATCGGCCCCGCGACGGCGACGGCGATCCGACCGTTCCTGACCTTCGAGGAAACGATCGGCCCCTCAGCGTCCCCCTCGCCTTGAGTCCGGACCAGATTCCTGTCATGATGTACAGTCGTCCGTCGCGAGCGATGACGTCCGATCAGGTGGGAAACGCGAGCCGAGGACCATGCCCGACTTCCAACTCGTCGCTCCCTACGAGCCGGCCGGCGACCAACCCCAGGCCATCGATCGGCTCGTCGAGGGACTTTCCCGAGGCCAGCGCCATCAGACGCTCCTGGGCGTCACCGGTTCGGGAAAGACCTTCACGATGGCCAACGTCATCGCCAGGACCAACCGTCCCGCGCTCGTGCTCTCGCACAACAAGACGCTCGCCGCGCAGCTCTACGGGGAGTTCAAGGACTTCTTCCCCCACAACGCCGTCCGCTACTACGTGAGCTACTACGACTACTACCAGCCCGAGGCGTACATCCCTCAGCGCGACATTTACATCGAGAAGGACGCCTCGATCAACCAGGAGATCGAACGTCTACGGCTGGCCTCGACCAGCGCCCTGGTCAGCCGTCGCGACGTGGTCGTCGTCGCCAGCGTGTCCTGCATTTATGGACTGGGCTCTCCCGACGATTACCGCAAAATGATGGTCCGACTGGAAATCGGCCAGATCGTCGACCGTGACGAGATGCTCCTGAAGTTCATCGATATTCAATACGATCGAAACGACGTCACTTTTGAACGTGGTAAGTTCCGGGTACGCGGCGACGTGGTCGAACTCTGGCCGGCGGGCGAGGAGATCGGCTATCGCATCGAACTATTCGGCGACGAGGTCGAATCGCTCGCGGTGATCGACCCGCTGACCGGCTCCGTCCTCGAAAAACAGCGGGAAATGTACATTTATCCCGCCAAGAACTTTGTGCTGCCCGAGGATCGCATCAAGGGCGCGGTGGAGTCCATGGGGGAGGAGCTTGAAAGTCGACTGAAGCAACTCAAGGACGCTGGAAAACTTCTGGAAGCCCAGCGTCTCGCCGCCCGAACGCGCTACGATATGGAGATGCTTCTGGAAGTCGGCTATTGCTCCGGCATCGAGAACTACAGTCGACACCTCTCCGGGCGCAAGCCCGGTGAGACTCCGAACACCCTGCTCGACTTCTTCCCGGACGATAGCCTGCTGTTCATTGATGAGTCCCACGTCTCGATTCCCCAGATTCGGGGCATGTTCGCCGGCGACTTCAGCCGCAAGAGCACGCTCGTGGAACACGGATTTCGGCTCCCCAGCGCCCTGGACAACCGTCCTCTGCGATTCGACGAATGGGAAAACAAGCTGGGCCAGAGGATTTACGTCTCGGCCACACCTGGAGACTACGAGGTCGCGAGTTCCGGCGGTGAGGTCGTCGAACAGGTCATCCGCCCGACCGGCCTGGTCGACCCGGTCGTGCGAGTCGAACCCGCCCAGGGCCAGGTGCCCGCGCTGCTCAAAGAGGTCAAGACCCGGGCGGAGAAGGGGGAGCGAGTCCTCATCACCACTCTCACGAAGAAGCTCGCCGAACAGCTTTCGCGTTACCTCAAGGAACAGGGCCTGCGCTGCAAGTGGCTGCACTCCGAACTCGACGCCATCGAGCGTGTGACGATTCTTCGAGAACTTCGCGAAGGTGGATTTGACGCCCTGGTCGGTGTCAACCTGCTCCGCGAGGGGCTGGACCTCCCCGAGGTCTCGATGGTTTGCATCCTCGACGCCGACAAGGAAGGATTTCTTCGAAGTGAGACCTCGTTGATTCAGACGATTGGAAGGGCCGCCCGACACGTCAACGCCGAGGTGGTTCTTTACGCGGACAAGGTCACGAACTCGATGCGACGGGCGATGGACGAAAACGACCGTCGTCGCGCCCTGCAGCTCGAGTACAACAAGAAGATGGGGATCACTCCCGAGGGGATCGTCAAGGCGATCCGACGTGGGATCGAGGAGGAAGTCCAGGCGAAGGTTCAAACCCGCAAGGCCGTGGGACGTGACGAGGCGACCGACGCCAACGAGGAGTTCCTCAACGAACTCGAAGCCGAGATGCTCAAGGCGGCGGAGGCCCTGGAATTCGAACGCGCCGCGGCGATTCGGGATCGAATCATGCGAATTCGATCGGCGAAGGGTGGACAGGTCGTTCCCGCCGCGACTCCCCAGGCCACCAGTGCCCGGGACAAGGTCAAGGCCACCGGAGGTCGGGGACGTCGACGAGCCAAGCCCCAGTGAACCCTCGCGTATGGGATCGAGTGATGCCGACCATCGAATTTGATGACGCCGCCCGAAGGACTGCCGAGACGCTCGTCGAACTCGCCTTCGCCGAGGATCTGGGACTCTCCGTTCCCCACCTCGCGCCCTCGGTGCCCTCAGGTCGAATCACGCTGGGGTTTTCTGAACCGGCCGCCCATCCCGGGGACCTGACGAGCGGACTGTTGATCCCTGGAGATGGGAAGGGGCGCGCGCGGTTCGTCGCCAGGAGCGGCGGGGTCGTCGCCGGGCTCCCGGTGTTGAGGATCGTCGCCAC
>JBFWRA010000295.1:0-5853 GCA_050249155.1 Isosphaeraceae bacterium
AACTCCCGGGTGTTCCGTTCCGCGTCCCAGACCCCGGTGTCGGGGTAGGCCCAACGGCCGCGGGTCTCGGGGTTGAGGTCGTCGAAGGTCGCCTGGACCATCCGCGAGTTCAGCAACAACCCCTCGATCGGCCGCCCGTTCCAGACACGGCCCTCATAGGTTGGCTTGCCGTTGATGAGAAAGGCGTCGCCGCGAATCGAGACCTCGGTTCTTCCCGGCGCCGCGGCGAGCGAGGCGGCGGCGAGCGTCGCCAGGGCGAGGGCGGCGGGGCGGTTCATGGGCGCGGCCTCCGTTTGAGAACTGAGTCGTCCGGGATGGTTGGGCGGTAGATCCAGACCCGCCCTCCCTTCTGGAGCCAGGGCGGTCGGATCGTTCCCTCCCGAACCGTCTGGATTTCCGAGGGTTTGACGCCGGCGTCGGCGACGTTCTGGTGGAGCACCGTGACCAGGCGTCCGCCCTCGCGCACCTCGGCGACGATCGCGGTATGGTGCGGGTAGTTTTGGCGGTACGTCATCGTCCGACCACCGGAGAGCGTGACGGTCCCCACGAAGACGGCGTCGCGAAACTGAAGGACGTCGCCCGGCAACGCCTCGGCGAAGGACTCGACCGGTCGGCCCCAGACGTAGTCGCCGCTCTCCGCGAAGGGGAACCGCCGGGCGCCGGCCTGCCCCAGCGCCTCGACGGCGAGGCTGGTACACTGGCCGTCGCCGACGGTCTCGCCAAGCCGCGAGCGCGCGTATTCCAGGACCGCCTTGTTCAACGGGGGAGGTGAACCTTCCGGACCCGCCGCGACCAGCGACGGAACCACGACCAGGACCAGGAACGTCGAACGCATCGTTCCAGGATTTGTTCCCATGAACACGTCCAGGCTCGATCCAACGAGGGGAGAGTGTCACGCGGAGGCGACCGCCCCGCCGATCACTCTGGGAGGGTAAACCGGTGGCCTGGCGACGTCCAGAGGCGAGTGGAGTTCGAATGGGCCGATCAGTCCTCGGCGATGAGCAAGGGATCGCTGGATCTTGGCGCGTGGGAGAGGCGTCGATAGCGGTGGTAGGCCGAACAGGTTCCATCGGGCGAGACCATCGGAGCGCCCAGGGGGTGGTCCGGAGCGCAGAGCGCGGCGAAGGCCGGGCACGCGTCGGGCCGAATCGCGCCGGCGATCACCTCGCCGCAACGGCAACCCGCCGGTCCCCGACGGTGCGAAGTGGGGTGGGCGGTCAGGCCGAGTCTCGCGGTGGCGTCGAACCGTCGGAACCGTTCGCGGAGCGCCAGGCCGCCAGCGACGACTTCGCCGAGGCCTCTCCAGATGACGTCGGCGGGCTCGAACACCGTGTTGATCACTTCGATCGCCAGGGGGCTGCCGTCGGCCCGAACCGCTCGGGCGTACTGGTTCTCGACCCGTGCCGCTCCCCGGTCGATCTGACGGACCGCGCGAAGAATGCCTTCGAGCAAGTCGAGCGGCTCGGGGCCGGTCACGACGACGGGAACCCCGTACCTCGCCGTCAGCGATTCGAACCCCCCGAGCCCGATCACCGTCGCGACCGGCCCAGGAGCGAGCAACGCCCGCGCCGAGACGGCCGGAGCGTCCAGCGCCGCGGCCAGGCCCGGGATCGTTCGGAGCTGGGCGTTGAGTAGCGTGAATCCTTCCAGTCCGAGCCGATCGGCCTCCAGAACCGCCGAGGCGGCGGCGGGCGCGGTCGTCTCGAAGCCGGCCGCCAGATAGACCACTGACCGGTTCGGGTTCTTCCGAGCCATCGCCAGGGCGTCCAGGGCCGAATAGACCGTTCGGACGTCCCCCCCTCGGGCCCGAACCGCTTCGAGCGTCGCGCCGGTGCCTGGCACGCGGAGCAGGTCTCCCGGCGCGCAGAGCGTGACCCCAGGCGTTTCGGCGACCGCCACCGCCTCGTCGATCCGCTCGGGAGGCAAGGCGCAGACCGGGCACGCCGGGCCGTGAACGAGTTTCAGACCCTCGGGCAACTGGCGATCCGTTCCGAACCGCAGGAGATTGAGCGCCTGGCCCCCCACCGCGTCGAGCAGCGTGACAGGGCGGGACGTCGCCTCGCCGATCTGGTCGAGCAGTCCTCGCGCCAGGCGCGGATTCCGATCGTCGTTGAGATACTTCATCGCCTCGTCCCGCTCCGACCACCGCGATCCCGACGTTCGTCCCGAGACCCTCGGCCGACCAGTCTACTCCGAGGAGGCCGCTTCGTTTTCACGGTTTTTTCAGGGAGTTTCTCCGCTCGCCCGCAAAGTCCACCTGACTCGCCGAGCTTGCCGTGAGAGGGGTGTCGAGGCGCGTTCACGCACGATTGCGAGCCGGCGCGTGTCGTCTCAGATCGACCGAGGTCCGGTCCCTTGTCGGTGCGCTCTGGCGGGTTCGGGTTGGATCGTTTGAAATCGAGGGAATGACCCATCCGGCGTCCTCGAAATGACAGGGAACCATGATGCCTCGACGCGCCCGATTGACCGTGTTTCCGATGGTCGCCGCTCTGACGCTCTGCGGCGCATCGACTTCGAGGGCGGACTTCGCGATCTATGACGGCGCGCTGGGGACTCTTCCCTCGGCGCAGGGCTGGATCTATCTGACCAACCCGCTCTTCGGCGCTCTGGCGACGCAGTCCGTTGGCGGCGGGGTGACGACCCTGGACACGACCGCCAGGACCAGCGACCAGGCCGGTTACTTCAGCACGGGCCATCCGAACGTTGGAATCCTGGACCGGGCGGTCGGTTTCACGATCAACCTGCGGATGCGGCTGGTCTCCGAGTCGCACGTCAGCGGCGACCGGGCGGGGTTCAGCCTGATCGTGCTGGGGAGCGACGCGAAGGGGATCGAGCTGGGCTTCTGGCAGGATCAGGTCTGGGCGCAGAACGACAACCCTCTGTTCACCAAGGGGGAGGGGGCGGCCTTCAACACGACCACCGGCCTGACCGACTTCGGCTTGACGATTCTGGGAAACTCGTACAGCCTGAGCGCCAATGGGCAGTCTCTCTTCGGCGGAGCGGTGCGGGATTACTCGGCGTTCGGGGCTCCGTACACGTCGACGAATTTCCTGTTCATGGGTGACGACACGTCCTCGGCCAACGCCCGGGTGGAGATCGCCAGGGTGGGCCTGGCCGCGGTGCCCGAGCCCTCGCCGCTGACGTTGACGGGAGTGGGAGCGTTCGTCCTGGCGGCGTTCCGGGTCCAAGGGCGGAGGCGACGGACGGTTTGATCGATTCCTCATATCTGACGGAGTGGGCGAGGCCCCGACAAGGATGAAGACCCAGGAAATCATTGACGAACTGAGGTCGTTGGGCGGCGAGTCGACCAAGCGAACCCTGATGAGGCACGGGGCTCGCGAGCCGTTCTTCGGGGTCAAGGTGGAGGATCTCAAGAAGATTCAAAAGCGGGTCAAGACCGACCACGCCCTGGCGCTGGAGCTTTACGACACCGGGATTTCCGACGCGATGTATCTCGCCGGTCTGATCGCCGACGACCCCAGGATGACCAGGGCCGACCTTCAGCGCTGGGCCGACGGGGCGTACTGGAGCATGCTCAGCGAGTACACCGTTCCCTGGGTCGCCTCGGGGGGGCCGCACGGTCCTTCGATCGCCCTGGAGTGGATCGAGTCGAACCAGGCTCAGCATGCCGCGGCGGGTTGGGCGACGCTCTCCAGTCTGGCGTCGACCAGGCCCGACGACGACCTGGACCTGGACGGTCTGGCGGGGCTGCTCCAACGCGTTGGCGCGTCGATCCACGATCAGCCCAACCGGGTCCGTTACGTGATGAACGGGTTCGTGATCGCCGTGGGGGGCTACGTGCCGACCCTGCGGCCCCTGGCGCTGGCGACCGCCGCGAAGGTCGGCGTCGTCTCGGTGGACATGGAGGGTACCGCCTGCAAGGTTCCTTTCGCGAAGGATTACATCGACAAGATGGCCGCGCGCGGGGTCGTCAAGAAGCGGAAGTCGGCGAAGTGCTGAACCCGAACCCGCCGGCGCGGCGACGGTTTGTTCCGGTCCGACCGTTCGGTTACAAAGAGCGGACCGTTTCCGTCCGGTACCTCGGCGCGACGTGAAACCGCCAGGGACAGAGGACGAACGCCCCACGACTTCCCGAGGAATCGACCATGGAAGACCTGACGCGCCGCAACGTCCTGCACGCGACCGCCGCCGCCAGCCTGGTCGCCTCGCTGGTGAGGACCGGCGGCCCCGCCCTCGCCGACGAGCCGGTCAAGGACCGGGAACTCAAGACCGACCGCGACTTCGTGATCGCCAGCGGCCTGACCGAAGGTGAGGCGGACTGCTGGGAACTCGCCGCCAGGACCGCCGGGTCGTTCTTCGCCCTGCCGGAGTTGCACCCGATGGACAGGCAGGAGATCGCCAGCGCGATCCACGTCATCCAGAACAAATTGTTGAGCAGACCGACCTACCGAACCTACCTCGAAACCGCGAGGAAAGCCCGGGGAGAGTCGACCAGGTAAGGGCATGACCATGCGGAACGAGGCCGACTTCCTGGCCGCGCTCCAGGACGACCCCGACGACGACGGCCTTCGCCTGGTCTTCGCCGACTGGCTGGAGGAACGTGGCGACCCGCGGTTCGAGTACGTTCGGGTCATGGTCGAGACCGCCCGTCGAGAACGTGACGGCCACGACACGACCAGGCTCGTCCGCTGGCTCGTCGCGAGGGGCGACGCGATCGATGGGAATTGGCGCGAGGCCGTCGGCATCCGTTACGAGGTCGTTCTGGAGTCGGTCGAACGATCGAACCTTCCCAGGGTCGTTCTCACTCTGGCCGTTCTGACCAGCGTCGCGTATCGCGACGCCAGAGCCCTGGCCGCTCGGCCGCCAGTCGTCGTGGCGCGATTGGTCCGCGAGGAGGCCGAGCGCGTCGTCAAGTTCCTGGAGGCCGGCCGCTTCACCGCCAGAACGTTCCCGCGGCCCCCACGCCCGGCCGTCGAACCGGTTCGTCTGTGCCAGGCCTCGGTTCATTTGCCAGGCGTCCAAACCCCCTCGCGAGAACCGCCCACTTTGCCGTATCATCTCGGGTAGGTTCCAAGGAACAAGCCGAGAACAACTTCCCGATTTGTGGAGCGAGCCGAGGGTGCCACGTGGTTCGGTACTCCGAACCCGTGCCGGTGGCCACGGCTCAAATCCACGGGTTCGGAGTACCGAACCATGTGGCACCCCGATCCATCGAGAAACCGAGAAGTTATTGGCCTATTCCCAAGGTCCATAAAGACGCTCGACTCGACACCTAATTGGTCCGGCCCGACATGACCCAACCCAGCGAGCCCGACGTCCTCGCGAAGATCGTCGCGACCAAGCGCAAGGAAGTGGACGAGGCCGCCCGGCGGATGCCCCTGGACGAGCTGGAACACCAGCTCGCCGAGGCGCCCCCGGTCCGTGACTTCCTCGGGGCCCTCTCCGGCGCTGGGCCGATCCGGCTCATCGCCGAGGTGAAAAAGGCCAGCCCCTCCGCGGGCGTGATCCGGGCCGACTTCGACCCGGTCCGGATCGCCAGGATCTACCAGGACCACGGCGCGGCCTGCCTGAGCGTGCTGACCGACGTCCCTTACTTTCAAGGACACCTTTCCCACCTCGCGAGGGTCCGCGCGGCGGTGGCCATTCCGTTGCTGCGCAAGGATTTCTTGATCGACGAATACCAGGTCGTCGAGGCCAGGCTCGCCGGGGCCGACGCCGTGCTGCTGATCGCCGAGATTCTCGACGACGCCATGCTGGATCGACTCCAGCGGAGGGCCTGGGACCTCGGCATGGCCGCGCTGGTGGAGCTTCACGACGGCGCGAACCTTCCGCGCGAGCTGAAGTCGGGGGCGACGCTCGGCGGCGTGAACAATCGCGAGTTGAAGCGGTTCG
>JBFWRA010000296.1:0-5850 GCA_050249155.1 Isosphaeraceae bacterium
GACCACCGCCGCGCCCTCGGGTTCCTCGGCCATGTCCAGCAGGACGAGCCTCGACCCGAGCGTGACGTTCGCCACGAACAGGCCAAGGCAACGGTCGCCGTCCCACACCCTGCTGGAAACGCCGATCTTGTAACGGCCGTCGACCACCGAGCGAAACGCCCGGGAGACCGCCGTCGCCGTCTTGGCGAGGGGACGACCGGGGTTCATGACGCTCCGGAAGTAATCTCGACGCGGGAACGGCAGGCCGATCGACGTGCTCTCGTCGGAGGAGTCGGCGACGATCACTCCCCTGGCGTTCATGAGCAAGACGTTGACCAGGGGGTTGCCGCCGGTCATTCCGAATCGTTGGGCGCAGGTGGCTGAGACGCGCGCGAGGAACTCCTTCAGCGCCTGGCGTTGCTCGGCGGACCCTTCGGGATGGGCCCGCCAACGGTCCCGCAGCTCCGGATCGCCCGCCACGTCCTCGACCTCGTACTGAACCATGCGCAATTGCGTCTGAACTTCGCGAGCGAGCCGACGGGCCTCCCTGTGATTGGCCTCGTGCAACGCGGCGATCGAGCCGGCTTCCGCGGTGAGCCAGAGCAGCACCCCCAGGCAGGTCGCCGCCGCGACCTGCCAGGGATGGCGGCGAAACCAGAACCGCAGGTGCTTGCTCACCGTCGGGCGCGCCGCCAGGGTTGGCTCGCCCCGAAGCCAGCGCGAAAGATCGTTGGCCAGCGCGTCGGCCGACCCATAGCGCCTGGCGGGATTCTTGTGCAAGGCCTTTCGACAGACGGCGTCGAGTTCGCGATCGACCTTGGGGTTGAGTTCCCGAGGGGCGACGAGCTGATCCCAGAGCACGGCCCGAAGCGTCTCGGAGTAGGTCTCGCGAGCGAACGGGGGACGGCCCGTCAGCAACGTGTAAAGGATCGCGCCCAGGCCGTAGACGTCGGCGGCGGTGGTGACGACGGTCGCCTCTCCCGAGGCCATCTCGGGAGACATGTAAGGTGCGGTCCCTCGGATCTGGGGATGGGTCAGACGCGCTCCTGGCACCATGTCGGCGGTGAGAAGGTCCAGGTCTCCCGCTCTGGCCTCCACGTCCTCCCGCACTCTTCGGGCCAGGCCGAAGTCGGAAACGTGCGGCCGGCTCGCGTCGTCGAGCAAGACGTTCGCGGGCTTCAGGTCGAGGTGGAGAATTCCCCGGGAGTGCGCGTGGTGGACCCCGTCGGCCACCTGGGCGACCAGTTCCGCCGCCTGTCGGGGGTCGTCTCGACAGTCCGCCAGCCGGTCTCCCAGATTTCCGCCCTCCATCACCGGCATCGTGTAATAGCAGACGCCCCTGTCCTCTCCGAAGAAGAACACAGGCACGATGTGGTGATGCCGCAGACCCCCCAACGCCCGGCTTTCCTCGCGAATCCGGCGAGCCGCCTCCTCGTCGGCGAAGACCAGCTTCAGCGCGACGGCCTGGTCGGTCACCCTGTGTCTGGCGAGGAAGACGGTCCCCTCTCCTCCTTTTCCCAGCCGCTGGATCAGCTCATACTCTCCGACGTGCTGACCGGCGGAGGGGGCTTGCGCCAGGGCGATCACCGCTTCCTTGCGGAGCGGGTCGGACAGATAGTCCTCGATCTCACGGGCGAACTCGGGATGGCGCTGAGACCATTCCTCGGGGTCCGGGGTTTCGCCGCGGCCCCAGGCCAGGTCGATCGCCCGGAAAACCTGAATGAGCCGCTCTCCTCGCTCTCCAGGATTCCACTCCACCGTGTTCATGTCGCTCGCCCTTGAGGCCGACGACCCGATCGTCGCCGTCCCCTCCAGGATAACTCATCGGGGCGCGGGTGGCACAAGCCGACGGGTCGGATCGGACCGACCCATGTCCCTCACGCCGACCATGCCCTATGCTGCGGGGGTCGATCGCGCCGCCATGGGAAGGGAGGAAACGTCTCATGCCTTCGAATCGTCGTTTCGAGATGAACCGCCGAACGTTCACGTTGGGGCCCCTCGCCGCCGCCGCCGCGGCTCACTCGGGGTTCCTCCCCAGCGCCGCCGCCGCGGGCGTGAGCGCGCCCGCCGCCGAACCCATCGCGCTGGGAGACCGCCGCGAGTTGTTCCTTGACGACCTCTTGATCGACCGCCTCGAAGGAACGGCCGAGCGTCGGCTGCATCACCCGATCCCTCGGGAACTCGCGCTCACGCATGACGCTCCCTGGGAAGGGACGGGCAGCGGCTATCACAGCGTCTTTCAGGACGGCCCCCTCTACCGGATGTACTACAAGGCCTGGCACCTGGACGTCTCCAGCGGCAAGCTTCGGACCAACGCCCACCCCTTGTTTTGCTGTTACGCCGAGAGCGACGACGGCATCCATTGGCGCAAGCCGAACCTCGGTCTGGTCGAATTCCAGGGGTCCAAGGCCAACAACATCGTGATCGCCAGCGGAAGCCTTGGCGGTGCCGAGGTCGACGCGGGACACCCGGCCGTCTTCAAGGATGAGAACCCCGACGCCCCCGAGACCGCGCGCTACAAGGCGATTTTGCGGTCCGCCTCCCCCAATGGCCTGATCCCTCTGGGCTCCCCCGACGGCCTGCGATGGTCCGCCCTGAGCGATCGACCCGTGATCACCAATGGGGTGTTCGACTCGCAGAATCTCGCGTTCTGGGACCCCACGCACGGCACGTACCGGGCGTACTGGCGTTTCTTCACCAGGGCGAGGCCAGGAGCCCCCGCCCTTCGAGCGATCCGGACGGCCACGTCGCCCGATTTCCTCCACTGGAGCGAATCGACCGACCTGACCTACGAGGATTCACCCGACGAGGAACTCTACACCAACCAGGTGAAACCGTACGCTCGGGCCCCGCACTTGCTGGTCGGGTTCCCCACGCGATACGTCGATCGAGGCTGGTCCGACTCGATGCGGGCGCTGCCCGAGCGGGAACACCGCGAGGCGCGGGACGCCGCCGGCAAACGCTACGGCACCGCGATCACCGAGGCGCTGGTCATGTCCAGCCGTGACGGCCTGCGATTTCAGCGCTGGAACGAGGCGTTCCTCCGCCCCGGAATCGAACGCGAAGGGGCCTGGAACTATGGGCACCAGTACGTCGCCTGGCACCTGGTCGAGACCCGCTCGGCGCTGCCGGGCGCTCCGGACGAACTCTCGCTCTACGCCGGCGAGAGCTACTGGACGGGGACCAGCAGCGCCCTGCGCCGGTACACCCTCAGGCCCGATGGGTTCGTTTCGCTCAGCGCCTCCAGGGCGGGCGGCGCGCTGACGACCCCACCGATCACCTTTCAGGGGAAGACGCTTCGGCTCAATTTCTCCAGCGCGGTCTCCGGAGGGGTTCGCGTGGCGATTCTCGACCCCGCCGGCGAACCCATCCCAGGATTCAGCCAGGCCGAAGGGGACGAGATCTTCGGGGACGCCCTCGACCGACCCGTCACCTGGACCCAGGGGGCCAATCTTGGCGAGTTGGCGGGGCGCCCCGTTCGCTTGCGATTCACTCTTCGCGACGCGGACCTTTACGCGTTCCGATTCAGCTCATAAGAATTCGCCCATCAGAGCGCGGCGGTCTCCCAACCCTCGCGGTACTTGCGCCGGACGTGGCGGTTGGCCTCCTCGACGTTCGTCACCCTCAACGCCTCGGAATCCCAGGCCAGTGACTGACCGGGGAACCGGGTGGCGAGGCATCCCAGCAGGACCGTCTCGGTCAACGGGCCGGCGTAGGAGAAGGGAGTCGAGGTCTTCCCCTCGCCCCGGCAGGCCTCGACGAATTGGAGGTAGTGATTGTCTCCCTCGGGCGTCGGGACCTTGTAATCGGCGAACTTCTCTTTGGGCAGCAGGACCGGCGCGGCGATGTAAGGCGAGTAGAGCACCCCGTCGGTTCCGATGTAGATCGACCCCTGGTCATTGAGCCTTCGGTCCCCGATCAGGGCCTTGACCTCGGCCGGGGGCCGTTTCTCGCCGTCGTACCAGACCAGCGTCACGGTCTCGGTCGTGTATTGAGTGCCGGGAAACACGTAACGGACCTGGGAGTCAAGGCCCCAACTGTCCTCGTTGGGATGGTTCCCCTCGGAGGTGACCGTCGTGGGCGCGCCCACGCCGAGCGCCCCGTAGACCGGGTCGAGAATGTGGCAGCCCATGTCCCCGAAGGTGCCCGTGCCGAAGTCGAGCCGCTTCCTCCAGTTGCCCGGGTGATAATATCCCTGGATGAACGGGCGTTTGGCCGCGACGCCCAGCCAGAGGTCCCAGTTCAGCCCCTCGGGCACCGGGTCCTCACGGTTGGGCCTGGGGTTGCGGTCTCCCCACTGCTTGCCACTCCAGGAGTGGACCTCCTTGACCTTGCCAATGGCCCCCTCGTGAATGGTGGCGACCACCGCCTTGTGCACGGGGTGCGAGTGGATCTGGATGCCCATCTGCGAGACGAGCCCCTTCTCCTTGGCCACCCTGGTCAGTTGCCTGGCCTCGTGAATCGTCTGAGTCAGCGGCTTTTGCGTGTAAACGTGCAGCCCCCGACTCATCGCCTCCATAGTGATTGGCGCATGCATATGATCGGGCGTCGAAATGTTGGCCGAATTGAGGTTCTTCTCCTTGTCGAGCAGCTCCCGGTAATCCTGGTAAACCTTCACACCTGGGAACAGGCGTTTCACCTCCTCGGCGCGACGAAGGTCGACCTCCGCCACCGCCACGAGCTTGACGTGCGGGCTGGCGGTCAGCGATCGCAGGTCGGCCATGGCCATGCCGGCGGCGCCGAAGCTGGCGTGGAGAAGAGTCTCGTTGGGAGACGCCGCGTGCAGCCGCCTGGCGAAGGGCGCGGCGATCCCCACGGCGGCGGCCTGTCGGAAGAGATCGCGGCGGGTCGGGTGTCGTCGGGACATCGGGTCGGATTCCTTGGTGTTGGGAGTCGTTCCGAGGCGATTCACGTTCAAGGGGTATCACCCTCGACGACGCGGACCGTCGGCGGTTCCGCGTAATCGTTCCAGAGCCGGTCGAGTTCCCTCGGGTCGGGCTTGCCGTCATGAATCACAAGCCGATACCTGGATCGATAAGGCGTCCCCGGTTCGATCTTGAAGCCGCCCAGGACGGCTGGGGCGACGCTGAAGTACGGCATGTTCGGGTGGAGTCGCACGGGTTGGGGGAACCGGAAGTTCGAGGGGTGCTGCAACACGGCGAGGCCGGCGAACGCGCCGTCGACCTCGCCGTGAATGTCGACCCACCGGGGCCGGGTGTGGTTGCCGTCGGCCCGGGTCTTGCCCTCGCTGGTGAGGAATTCGCTCTCGCCGCAACGCGAGGGGTCGGGCGGATCTTCCCCCTTCGCCTCGGGATCGGACCAGACGCCGTTGCCGCGAACTCCCAGTCCGCCGTAGTGGTACTTGTTGATCACGAGGGGATCGTCACTGGCGGTGACCTGGATCGATTCCAGGTCGACGAGGTACGGCGAACGTCGGGGGTACGTGGTGACCACCCAGCGCTCGTTCAGCACGGTCGCCGGCCGATCTTCCCCCGCGGTGATATCCTCATGTCTGAGCGCGAACGAAACCGAGGGCGCGGAGCGTTCCTCGGTCGGAGCGCGGAACTCGGGGAGACTCTCGACCCGGGCCGTCTTCTGAAGCTGGTCCCAGAAGTTCATCGCCTTGCCGCGAAACGCCGTGTTCGTCCAGGCGAAGAAGACCCCGTGCTGATGCGGGTGGTCGGGGGCGAAGTCATTGGTCACGACCCTGCCGGAAGGGGTCCGCAACGGATGAAGGAACCCGCTCCTGCGGTAGACCGGGTCGATCCCCGCGGGATGAAGGGCGTTGGCCCTCTGGTAGGTCCAGACCTCCTTCCCACCGACCTGGGCGGTCACCCGACCTTGCTTCTCAACGATTTTGATCTCCGACTC
>JBFWRA010000297.1:0-5848 GCA_050249155.1 Isosphaeraceae bacterium
GTTCCTGGGTTACTTCGGCGAATGGTGATGGCGGACGCGGTGGGCGTGGGGCTCGGCGTTGCCGATCGGGGCGGCGGTCGCTCTCGTCGGTGGCTCGCCGACGCCGTTGACTCAGCGGGCTTTCTGCTCCGCGGGTTCGTACGCCTTGACGACGATCTCGGGAATGTCGGACGCTCCGGCGAGCTTGTACAACTCCATGTCGGGGTTGAGCATCACGCCGGTGGTCGGGTCCATGACGCGCTCCTCGAACAGCCCGTAGTTCAGGCCGCCGATGACGCCCCCTTGAACCTGGCTGGTCCAGGTCAGCTTGTCGATGATCAGGCCGGTGTCCTGGATCGCGACGATCTTCTTGACCCGGACGACGCCGGTCTCGACGTCGACGGTCAGGTCGACGAACTGAACGCCGCCGACCCCGACGGAGGAAAGCCCCTCCTCGAACTTGCCGGTCTCGGTGATCGACGTCATGCCGAGCTTCCGGCAGGCGTCCTTCCACGACATCTTGGCCTCCCCCTTGACCAGCAACTGGCCGTCGGCCAGCGAAAGGTCCTCGGGCTTGGCTTGCAGCCCTGGGGCGAGCTTGGCGAAGAGGGCGTCACGGGCCTGGCTGACGGCCATGAAGCACGGCGGGCTCATCGAGGGGGTCGTGGTCGAGCCTCCCGAGGCCTGTCCGGGCACGAACGTCGAGTTTCCGATGTTCGAGGTGACGTCGGTCGGCTTCAGGCCGAGGACCTCGGCCGCGATCATCGCGAGGATCGTCCGGGCCCCGGTGCCGATGTCCTGCGTGGCGCTCTTGACCTCGACGGAGCCGTCGGGGTTGATCACGCACGTGACCTGCTTGTCCCGGGCGCCGCCGCCGCCCCAGGTGTGGAAGGCCACGCCCAGGCCGCGCTTGATCGGGCCCTTGCCGTTCTGGCCGCGGGGCTTGCGGTTTTCCTTCCAGCCGATCAACTCGGCGCCCATCTCCGCCTCGGCGATGTAGATGGGGGTCTTGAAGTCTCCCTCCGGGAGGTTCTTGACGCGGAACTCCAGCGGGTCGATCCCGAGCTTGTCGGCCAGGTCGTCCATGGCCGCTTCCATGATCGCGCAGCCCTGGGGATGGCCAGGAGCGCGCATGGCGCGTGCGCCGCCGCCGTTGACGAAGACCTCGGAGTGGGTCCTGGACGAGGCGGGAACGGCGTAGACGTAGGGCAGCGGGAAGTTCGAGCCGCCGCGGCTGCCTCCGGTTCCGTGGGTCTCGGCGATCAGGCCCAGCAGCTTGCCGTCCTTCGACGCGCCGAGCCTCAGCGACGCGGTGGCGCTGGGGCGGTTGCCGGCGGCGAGGTGCTCCTGCGCGCGATCGAGGAACATCTTGACCGGCTTGCCGGTCTTCTTGGCGAGGTGCCCGGCGGTCAGTCCCCAGAGATCCGCGCCGAACTTCGAGCCGAAGCCGCCACCCATGACCTCCGTCAGCACGGTCACGTTGGAGGCGGGCACCTCGAAGGTCCTGGCGAAGTCGCCGGCGGTGACCTGCACGGCCTGGGTGCTGGCCCACGCGGTGATCTTGTCGGACGCGTCGAACCGGGCGGTCAGGCCGTGCGGTTCCAGACAGACGTGGGTGATGACCGGAACCGAGTAGGTCGCTTCGACGACGGCGTCCGCCTTGGCCAGCGCCTCCTCGGGATTGCCGGAGGTGGTCGCCCTGCCCTTGCGCACGTTGCCGCCGTTGACGACCTGGGGGGCGTCGGAGGCCATCGCCTGGGCCTCGGTCACCGCGTGCGCGAGGATCTCATACTCGACCTTGATCGCCCGGACGGCGTCGCGGGCCTGTTCCTCGGTCTCGGCGGCGACCGCGGCGATATCGTCCCCCTGGTAACGGAGGATCGTGTCGGCCTTGGCGATCAGGTGGACGGCCTTGACGCCGGGCATCTTCTCGGCGGCCGTGGCGTCGATCGACTTGACTTTCGCGTGGGCGTGAGGACTGTAGAGCATCACGCCGAAGAGCATCCCTTCGGGGCGGACGTCGGAGGGGTATTTCGCCCTGCCCGAGGCCTTGGCAAGGCCGTCGAGCCGAGGCACCTCGGTGCCGATCACCCGGGGGTTCGCGGGCCAGTTCGCCATGGGTCAGGGTCCTTTCAAGCTTTCAGCGCCTTGGCGGCGTCGAGGGCGGCGGCCACCACGCCGACGTACGTTCCGCAACGGCAGATGTTCCCGTCGAGCCCCTGGCGAACCTCGGCCTCGGTCGGGTTCGGGTTCCGTTCCAGAAGCGCCTTGCAAGCGGTGACGAACCCTGGCGTGCAATAGCCGCACATCAGGCCGTCGTTCTGGTGGAAGGCGTGGGGGACGCTCCCCTCGCCGGTCTCGAAGCTTTCCAGCGTCTGGATGGTTTTGCCCTGGCAAGTCACCGCCAGCGTCGTGCAGGAGTAGATCGGCGCTCCGTCGACGATCGTGGTGCAGGCGCCGCAGCTCGCCCGGTCGCAGACCCGTTTCGGGCCGGTGACGTCGAGGCGGTGTCGGAGCGTGTCGAGCAGGGTGCTGCGAGGCTCGACGGTGCAGGTGCGGGATTCGCCGTTGACCTTCAGGGTGATCTTGACGTCCCCCGAGAGCAACCGCGGCTCGTCCAGCGCGGCCTGGGCCTCCTCCAGCCCGACGGCCGAGCCGGTGAACGCGGCGGTCGCCGCGGCGAGGCTGGAGCCCCGCAAGAAGTCGCGCCGGCTCGCCCCCTGGGGGGAGCCTTTCGGCTTGAGATCCTGGTCTGTCATCAGAGGGATTCTCCCTGGGATGATGGCCCCCACGAGGCGGACGCGGGGGCGTTCGCGATGCCCGAGCGGGATGCTGCACTATCACGACCGGAAAGACGTTCCGCAAGGGTTGACCACGTGTCCAACCCCAAAATTTCCAGAACCCCACGAAAGAATTCGAAGATCCGGAGGGCGGCCGAGCCAGGGGCACCGGCGGGTGGCGTCGAAGCGCGGGCTTGCCCTGTGGATTCACGCCTGGCCGTGTTCGCCGTCGCGTATCGGATCGGGGAATCAAGCCCACACCCCGCGAATGAAGGCCAGGTCGAGCCCCCCGGTTTACTCAGGCAGGGAAGAGAATGCCAGACACAGAACTTGGGCAAAGCCCAAACCTTAAAGGACAAGGACGAGGGCTCCGGTCCGCCTTGTCGGGAGCCTGTCTCGCGGGTAGTCTGAACGTGGCGTGGGAGCACGCTCGTGGCGCAACGATCCGTGCTCGCAACGGCTTCCGACCGAGGATCGGTTCGAGGGAGGGAGGTGGCGATGGACGAGTCGCGGGAGCCGAAACGACCCATCCCTCCCCCAGGCCCGCCCGGTCAACCCCTCCGCCGGATCTGGAAGCATGAGCCGGACGACGACGACGAGGAATACGCCGTCGCCGATCCCCAGCCGGGCCCGCGACCCAAACCCGTCGAGAACCCCCCTCCCCCCCCCGCGGAGCCGCGTCGGAGGAAAACCGACGCTTCCCCACCCAGGAAAGACGCCAGGGCCCAGGGCAGAACGAGTATCCTCCGCGAGGAGACCCCGAACCTCGACACCGTGGAGACCCGCCAGCGGATTCGAATCCTGGTGGGCGCGGGGGTCGTCGGGTTGCTCGGCCTGGTCGCCCTGCTCATCTACCAGGCGATCAAGCCGGACTCCGTCGAGGACGAGCCGATCGACTTCGGCGCGGCGGTGGCCGCGGCGCCCGTCGGCCCCGACCGCGCCAGGGCGGAAAAGGAAGCCGGTGAACTGCTTGATCGAGCCTGGCAGGTCGCCGAGAACGGCAACGCGACCCTCGCGGCCACCATCCTGGAACGACTGGTCAAGAGCTACCCAGGCACGAACGCCGCCGGCACCGCCAAGGAGGCGCTCGCCAGGCCCGCGCGAAACCTGCCGCTGTTCCTCGATCGGCCGACCGTCGTCGCGTCGGAGGTCGAGCGTCCAGCCCCCGCGACCGAGCCGGAAGTCGAGCCCGTCGCGGTCGTGGAGGCGAGCCCGGGGCAGCCCACTCCCGCGAAGGGGGCCGTCGCCGACCTCCACCTTCCGACGAACGCTCCCGAGCCACCAGCGATCGCCGCGCCGACGGTTCCCGCCCACCCTTCGATCGCGGCTCGACCGCTCCCCAAGGGCTTCAACCCCCGCGAGGGGACCGCGGTTCACGAGTCGGGCTGGCCGATCGAGATCGTCGGCCAGCGCGACGGCGCGCCGATGGTCCTGGTGCCCGGGGGCGATTTCTTCCAAGGTCGCGACGGCGCGGACGCCGCCGAGGCCCCCGCCCACAAGGTCCGGCTCTCGACCTATTACGTCGACCAGCATGAGGTGACCGTCCGCCAGTTCAAGATATTTCAGCGCGAGACCGGCCGCCGACAGGAGCGCGACCGGGCGATCGCCAGGGACGACGCCCTGGCGAACCTCGACGATGACGACGAACGGCCGGTCGTGATGGTCTCCGCCCGAGAGGCCAGCGACTACGCCCGCTGGGCGGGCAAGCGGCTCCCCACGGAGGCCCAGTGGGAGGCCGCCGGTCGGACACCCGACGGCCGCCTTTTCCCCTGGGGTTCCGACGCCGAACCCGCCAAGGGCCGAACGATCCAGCCAGTCCAGACGTTCCGGAAAGACGTTTCCCCTTATGGGGCGTTCGACCTGGGGGGCAACGCCTGGGAGTGGACCAAGGACTGGTACGACGCGCGGTCGTATCAAAGTTTCAGGAACACCCAGGCCGACGATCCGACCGGCCCGGCGAACCGACCCCGGTCCTCGCAGCTCGTCATCAAGGGGGGCTCACCCGACTGGGCCCTGTCGCACCGCGAGGGCTTGCGATACGACGCGAGGCTGCCGCATCTCGGCTTCCGTTGCGTACTGCCGGTCGAAGGCCCCGGCAACGTCTTTGACCCCCCCCCCGCCCCGGGCACCCGGACCCCTTCGGGAGCCACCGGCGGCTCGGGCGCGATCGTCCCCTTTTAAGTGAGGCGAGGACGCGCGCCGGCCGGTGAAAGCCGGTCTCCCGACCCTCGCCCTGGAAAGGCGCGACTCATGAGAGCGACTCACCAGCGTATGATCCGGCGTGCCACGATGAGCGCCCTGGCGATCGGCTGGGCCTTTAGCGCCGCGCGCGCGGATGAACCGAAAACCCTGGACGAGATCCAGGCCGAGGTCGAAGGTCTGCGCACGCCGGCCGTGGCCTGGCGACAGGTCCGCTGGCGGACCTGCCTGATCGAGGGCTTGCGCGAATCGCGCGACACCGGCAAGCCGCTGATGTTGTGGGTGTTCATCGACCGCCCGATCGACGATGAACGTTGCTGAGTGTTCGCCGGTGCCGCCCGTGAGGCGGTTTTTAGCACCGAGGCGATCGCGCGAAGGGTCAACGAGGAATTCGTGCCGGTCGCGCTGAAGGCGGCCCTCGTGAACAATCCCCCCTCGGGAATCGAGGGGAGGCTCTACGCGGAACTCAGCCGCTCGAAGCCGGCCCCCCAGGGGATCTGCGTGGCCAACTCGGCCGGAAAGGTGCTGGCCTGGGTCCTCTCCTTCGATGACGAGGCGAGCATCGGCGCGTTTCTCGACGACGCTCGGCGACGGTACAAGGAGTCACCGGACGGAAGTCGACCGACCACGGCCGGGCGGTTCATGAGGTATCCCAGTCGGCGACTTCCGGACGTCGCCGACACGGGTTCCGCGCCGAGCATCCCCGACCGACACGACGCGGCCGATCGCTGCCCGGCCCTGCCGGCGCTGGAGCGCGGAACGCTGGTGGGTCGAATCGTCGGGCGGCCACTCGACGCGGAAGGACGCCCGCTGGCGCGAACCGATCGACAGGAAGATTACATGGAGGCTCGGTTCGAGATTCCTGTCGGTCCCCAACGGCGGTTCCTTGG
>JBFWRA010000298.1:0-5828 GCA_050249155.1 Isosphaeraceae bacterium
AGCGATCGATTCTGGACCTGAGGTCGCGACGAAAGGCGACGCGCTCGTCGTCGAGCCCGCGAGGCGGGGCGACGTCGCGGACCCGGAACGAGTCGCTGCTGGGATTGTCCGGCACGACGAACGGGGCGTACTTCGCGCCGAGGAAATTTGGACCTCCGGAACGAGACATCTGTGGCATCGAGAAATAGGGAGGCAACCCGCCGGTCGTCCCGCGCTCGAAGGCGGTCACCGAGCCGAGGCTCGGGTGGAAGCTGACGAACGCGCCGCAGCCGACCGGGATGCGGGTGGGCGCTCCGGTCATCATGTAGTGGTTGCCCGCGCCGTGGTTGCCCTGGTTATGCTGGATCGATCGGACGATGGCGAGCTTGTCGGCGATCGCGGCGAGCTTGGTGACGTGCTTCGAGAAGAAGATGCCGGGCACCTTCGTGGCGATCGGGTCGTACTCGCCTCGAATTTCTTTCGGGGCGTCGGGCTTGGGGTCGAACGTCTCGTAGTGCGTCGGCCCGCCGTCCATCCAGAGGAGGATGCAGCTCGTCGGCCGCCTGGTGGCGGCGTCGGGCGCGGCGGCGATCCCTCGCAAGCGGAGGGCGTCGATCAGGCCGCCACCGATGAGCGCTCCAAGCCCCAGGCGGAGGCTGTCGCGGCGGGTCATGGCTTCGCAGTTCGTGTGTAGGCCCATCGTGCTTGCCCCGGGGTTGGTTTCGGGTCGGCGGGAAGTTGGGGGTGGGTTGGGTGTCGGTTCCGTGTGACGGTCTCAACGTCAGTCTTTGAACAGAAACTCGGGCGAGTTCAGGAGGGCCCAGAGCAAGTCCTCCGTGGCCCGGCGTCGGTTGACCTTCTCGTCCTCGTAGAGTTCGGCGGCCACGGCCCGTTCGTCGTCGGTGGGGAACCGACTGTACGTCCGCAGGTAGAGTTCCTCGACGATTTTCGAAGGGGCGATTTCCGCCTGGGCGAGTCGAGCGGCGAGACCCTGGTCTCCTCCGATCTTGGCCTGAAGGTCGGGGGCGTTCATCAGGTGGAGCGCCTGCACGACCGACGTGTCGGGGGTGCGTTCGCAGGGGGGGTCCTGGTTCGGGTCGGGCCGGCCGAACGTGTCGAGAAAGAGCGAGGGAACCCGGTGGGTCCAGATCGCCGTCGCCCGGGTCTTCGGGGGTAGGCCGTCGAACGTCTCGGGAACGTCGGTCACGTCGCCGATGGCGTCCAGCAGGACCTCGGCGCGGAGGCGCTGGCGGTAATGTCGGGAGAAGTTCCGCGTGTCCGAGACGTTGCGGTCGTTCGGCTCGGAGCTCAGACCGTAGACGCGCGAGGCCATGATCGTGCGTATCAGGTGCTTGAGGTCGTGGCCGCTCGCGCGGAAGTCGTTCGCCAGGTCGGCCAGCAGCGGTTCGTTGCTGGGCGGGTTGGTGGCGCGGAGGTCGTCGACGGGGTCGACGATTCCCCTGCCCATCAGGTCGGCCCAGACCCGGTTCACGATCACCCGGGAGAAGTACTCGTTCTCCGGCGCGGTCATCCAGGCCGCGAGCGCCTCGCGGGGGTCGTCATCCGGGTCGTCGGTGGTGACGGCCTGACCGAAAAGGGGCTTGGGGGGAAGGACTTCGCCGGTGGTCGGATGCTTGACCGTTCCCGATTTGGCCGTGAAGATATATTCCTCGCTGCCGGAGATCGGCGGCGAGAGGCCCGTCCCCTTGCGCCCGACCCTGGCGAAGAACGCGGCGAACTCGTAGAACTGGTCCTGGCCCCAGGATTCGAACGGGTGATGGTGGCACTTCGCGCATTCGAGCCGGATGCCCAGGAAGAGCTGGCTCATCATCGTGGCGACTTCCTCGGGTTCCCGACGGTCGCGGAAGATCGTGGTCGCCCCGTCGCGGAAGGTGCTTCCCCGGGCGGTGACGACTCGTCGCACGAACTCGTCATACGGGAGGTTCTTCCGGAAGGCGTCGCGGATCCAGGCGTCGAGGTTCCAGACCGCCTTGATTCCGACTCGGTAGGGGTTGGGGCGAAGGAGGTCGACCCACTTGTTCGCCCAGAAGTCGGCGTATTCCGGCCGATCCAGCAACTGGTCGACGAGCCGGGAGCGCTTGTCGGAACTGGGATCCTGGAGAAACGCGCGGGTCTCCTCGGCGGTGGGAAGTCTTCCGATGACGTCGAGGAACGCTCGGCGATGGAACGTGGCGTCCGAGGCGGGTGGGGACGGGGTGATTCCCAGGGTTTCGAGCTTGGTCCAGACGTGGCCGTCGATGAAATTGTTGCGGGGCAGGCTCGCGTAGGTTTCCGCGCCGATCTGACCGGGCAAGGGGATCGAGACGTCGCAATTGGCGAAGTGGCCCTCGAACCGCGCCGAGATGGTGGCCTCGCCGGGGATCGGCCCCGCCTTGACCAGTCCCTCCGAGTCGACGGCGACGACGGCGCTCTCGTTGGACTGAAACGCGGCCAGGTGGGTCACGTCGGCCCGGGAGCCGTCGGTGTACTCGGCGACGACGGCGACCTGCTGCGCGTCGCCTGGCCGGAGGACCCGCGCCGGGGGTTCGACGACGACCTTCGCCACCTTCGGGGCGTCGGCGGGGTCGCGCGGCATCCCGTCGGCGATCCAGGTTCGCAGCGTTTCGTAGAACGCCCCCCCCTCCTCCAGCCGCGCGCCTCCTCCGTGAGGGACGCGCGCGGAGGCCTTGCGGAGCAAGAGGCTATGCTCGGGTGAGGCGGGGAAGACCCTGCGTCCGCGGGCCTCGGTCACGATCGCTCCGAAGTCGAACTCCGGGTCGAAGGCGAGTAGCGAGAGAGCGAACCCGTTTTGACCGCGGGCCTTGCCGTGGCAGGCCCCGGCGTTGCACCCCGCTCGGGTCAGGAGCGGTTGGACGTCGTGTTCAAAGGTGACCTTCCGCGGCGTCTCGGCGCCGGACACGAGGAATCGGGCGGTCGCGGTGGCTCCGTTGACCCTGGCGACGACCGTGGCTTCCCCGTTGGCGATGGGCGTGACCACGCCGCCGGGCTCCACCGCGACCACGCCGCCGGGTTCACAGTCGTACCGGGCCTCCCGGGTCAGGTCCACCGTTCCTGTCGGCGATCGAGCGGTCACGAGCAATCGCCAGCGCGCGCCGGGGCCTTCCAGGCGCGCGGAGGTCGGCCAGACGGTCAGCGATTCCGGCGAACCCTCAGCCGCGCGCGCTCCGTCAGGGGACAGGAGCGTGCAGACCACCAACGCGACTCCAACGCGGATTCGCATGTTTCCCACCGATTCGACCTCGGGGTCGAGACGAGGATGGCCCGCTAGGAGCGGACCAGATCTTGACTTATGGAAGCGGGGCGCCGTCGCGGACCCGCTCCAACTCGTCCACAGTCTAAGCGATTCATCGGCCGACGTCCAACAAAAGTGTAACGGCGACGTCGGACCGGTCGTCATTCGACGTAGGGGAGTTCCGCCTGGCCGTGTCGCAGGGCGCGGCCGGGTCTGGCGTCGGTCGGTTCGCCGCCGTCCAGGACGACCTTGCCGTTGACGATCACGTGCGTCACCCCCTCGGAGTACTGGAAGGGTTCGAGGTAGGTTGACCGATCGATGATCTTCGCGGGGTCGAAGATCGTGACGTCGGCGAACAACCCCGCGCGGAGCAGTCCCCTGTCCTTGATCCCGATCTTCGCCGCGTTGAGGGAGGTCATCTTGCGAACGGCGTCCTCCAGGGTCAAAACCCCGCGCTGACGAACGTAGACCCCGAGCACCCTCGGGAACGTCCCGAAGTTCCTGGGGTGTGGGTGTCCCCTGCGGAGCGACCCCTCGACCGCCAGGGCCGAGCCGTCCGAGCCGATCGAGCACCAGGGCTGGATCAGGGCCAGGTTCATGTCGGCCTCGGTGTGGTGGGCGTAGATGGTCGAGACCGAGCCGTTCTCCTCGGCCAGGAAGTCGAGCATCAGGTCGATCGGATCACGGTCGGGCGCGGCCTTCGCCTTCTCGGCGAGGATGACGTCCATCGTTCGCCCCTGGAACTTCGCGTTGGGTGGGGTCAGCCGCGCGGAGACGAGCATGCGGGACCAATCGCCACCCACCGCGGTGTAATGGTTGTACCATCCTGGAGGACCCTCGCGGATTTCCCGCTTGAGCCGATCGCGCTGACCTGGGTCGCGCAGCCTGGCCACCAGGGCGTCCGTTCCCCCTTCATGGGCCCAGGGCGGCACGATGCTGACCAGGTCGTTGTTGCCTCGGGTGTAGGGGTACACGTTGGCCTGGACGTTCACGCCCCGAGCGCGCGCGGCGTCGATCAGAGCGACGATCTCGTCCATCCGGTTCCAGTAGGTCTGGTCGGCGATCTTGAGGTGGATGATGTCGACGGGGGCCCCCGACCGTTCGCCGACGGCGATCGCCTCCTTCACGGCGTCGAAGACGCCTGTTCCCTCGTTCCGGATGTGCGACGAGTAAATTCCGCCGTGAACCTGGACGACCTTGGCGAGTTCCACCAGGTCGTCGGTCGTGAGGTTCAGCTCGCGAGCGCCGGCGACCATCGTGGAAAGGCCCAGCGCCCCGTCTCTCATCGCCTCTTCGAGGAGCCCCTTGATCTCCTTGAGTCGCTCGGCGTTCGGGCGGCTCAGATCGTCCCCCAGCACGCAGTCCAGCAACGTCCCGAGGCCGACGTATGAGGCGACGTTGACCGCCACGCCGCTCGATTCCACGGCGTCGAAGTAACCTCCCAGGGTCGACCAGCGCAGGGTTCTGTCCCCTTTCTTGAAGGTCGCCTCGGGAACCTCGCCCTTGGCGGGGCCTCCCGAGGAATCCTCGCCGAGGATCTCGGTCGTCACCCCCTGGTGAAGCTTGCTCAGCGCGGCGCCGTCCTCGAGCAAGGGCCGGTCGGAATGCGAGTGCATGTCGATGAAACCCGGAGCGACGATCAGGCCCTTCGCGTCGATCTCGCGGTCGCGGCCTCCCTCGATCTTTCCGCCGACCGCCACGATTCGGTCGCCTCGAATCGCGACGTCGCCGAGGAACCAGGGGTTTCCCGAGCCGTCGACGACCCGACCGTTACGGATCACGAGGTCATAGTTCCGAGAATCGTCGGCGGTGAGCACCCGAGCCAGGGCGACGACGGCCCAGGCGGTGGCCGGGGTCGAGATGAACTGATGCTTGCCGTGAGGATCGCCGTTGTCGAACATGACCTGGATCGGCTTGGAACGGGTCTCGACCTTCCAGGAGCCGTCCTCAAGCTGGGTTTTCAGCAGGTAGGCGATCCCCTTCCGGATGGCCGGTTCGTCCGATCCGCCCTGGGAATCGAGCAACCGGACGAGGGTCTGTCCGGTCGCGTAGGCGTCGGAGGGCAGGTCGTCGCGCGAGGGCCAACCGCCGTCGTCGCGTTGGGTCGCCAGGATCTCCTGACGAAACTTGCCGAGGGCCTCGCCATCGACCTGATCGGGGATGGAGCTCAGGCCCCAGAGCTTTGAGTTTCGATCTTCCTGGACCTTGACGGGAGCCTTGGCGATCCACTGGCCCGCCCTGGCGATCGCCTCGCGCGCGGCTTTCCGGCGCGAGTCGTCCCGGCAGTACCACTCCAACCCGAGCGCGCCGAGGGTCGTCGCCGTGAGAGCGGACTCCTCAAGGGGTGGTCGGTTCGTCCCGCTGGGCCAGTGACCGTCGGGTCTTTGGGTCTTGAGCAGGAAGTCGACCATGGCGTCGGTCGTCTCGTCGGGGGGGTGCCCGGCGACCTGGAGGGCCCAGAGGCCGTAGCCCACGGTCATCGCCCCGCCGCCGATCCCGGTGCCCTGACGCAGGCCCTCGATCCGGCTCCGGTAAGAGTCGAGGGTGAACTCCGCCTGATCGACGAGGAGGGCCCTTGCCTCCGGAACGTGCCGGG
>JBFWRA010000299.1:0-5810 GCA_050249155.1 Isosphaeraceae bacterium
AGTTGGCTGTGGGGGGCGACGTCCTGCCCCTGGATCACCGGTTGGTCGAACAGCGACTGCGCTCCCTTGGCGAGCAGTCCGCCGATCATGTTTCGACCCTCGATGCTCGGGGAGACGCCCCAGAGTTCCGGAGCGACGACCCGGACGCCTGGCACCTCGCGGAGCTTCGGGCCCAGCTCGGCGGGGAGCTGGCTGAAGACCGGGCTGGGACTGTTCTCGCGGATGACCATCACCCCCTCGACTTTGCTGAGGGTGTCACCCACCATATTGCGAAGTCCGCCCGAGAGGCTGAACAGGCCCATGACCCCCAGCACCGGGATCGACAACCCGATCAGCGCCAGAAACGTGCGAGCCGGGCGAGTCAAGAGGTTCCGCCAGGCGAATCGTCCCATGGCTCCGTCCGTCATTCCGGAGAAGTATCCCTGTCGCCGCCGCCCTGTTCAGGAACGTGGGGCGCGACGCCGTAACGATTGATGATTATAGTCATTCCGCCGCGATGGCCAAGGGCGCTCCCCCCCGCCGCTTCGCCGAGGGGCGTTTGTCAGGACTCTGGAGGACTCCCGCCGTGCGACGCGCGACGACCGAGACCCTGTACTTCGAGACCGGCCCGGCCAACCCGCCGACGTTCCGCGTCAAGCCGGGAGAGGTCTTCGAGGTTCAGACCCAACTCAACCGAGGCCCCTGGCTGGATACCCACCCCGACGGCCCTCGCCTCACCGCCTTGCTTCGCGGCGGGAACCCCAGCAGCGGCTGCATCGACGTCGAAGGGGCCGAGCCCGGCATGGCCCTGACCGTTCACGTCGGCCCGATCAGCCTGGACCCGGTCGGCTTCACGAGGTTCCGCGGAGCCAACGGCGCGATGCCAGGCTGGCTGGGGGCCTCGGGAATCGGCGAGCGAAGTCGGATCGTCGAGATTCGTGACGGCCTGATCCACTGGGGAGAAGGCCGAACCCTGCCCGTCCGGCCGATGCTCGGGTTCGTCGGGACCGCACCCGAGTTTGAAAGCTGGGCCAACGTCTGGGCGGGCACTTATGGCGGCAACCTCGACGTCCAGGAACTGACCACCGGCGCCGCCATCACCCTCCCCGTGAACGTGCCGGGAGCGCGGCTGCACGTCGGCGACATGCACGCCATCCAGGGCGACGGCGAGATCTGCGGCGCGGGGGGGATCGAAGCCTCCGGCGTGGTCCAACTCCGCTGCGAACTGACGGAACGCCCCGCGGGCTTCGTCTGGCCGAGGATCGTCGACGCCACCCACCGAATGGTGGCCGCCCAGGCCAGGCCCTGCGAGGACGCCTTCCGCCTGGCCCTGGAAGCGATGATCCTCTGGCTGGAAGCCGACGGCCTGCCCCGCGGCGAGGCGTACCTGTGGCTCGGCCAGGTCCTGGAAGCCCGTTGCACCCAGTTCGTCAATCCCACGTTCACCTACCTGGCCAAGGTGAGACACGAACACTGGCCGTCAAATCAATCCTGATCTGAATACTCGTGGAAATAGTTTCGACGAAGGTGGTTCGGCGTGACGGATTTCCATGCGAACGGGTTCCGGCTGGTCGCGATGGCCTTGGGGTTTCCGGCCGTGGCGCTGACGATCGGGTACGCCGCGCTGGGCCGGGCGGGGTGGATGGATCGTCGCGAGCGGTTCGCGGCGGCCTGGGGCGTGGGGTTCGCCGCGCTGGCGGCGAGCCAGTTCCTGGCGTTCTTGACCGGGATCGACCCTCGGGCGGTTCATCCGACGTTTCTGATCCTGGCGCTGGCGGCGGCCTGGGCGTTGGGTCGGTTCGTCATTCCCGGAGTTTCGCCGAACGAACCCAACGCCCCGAGAGAGCCCGCCGGGGTGGGACTCTGGCTGCTTGGCCTGGCGCATCTGGCGGTGGTGCAAACGCTCTTGCCGTGCTATCTCGGCGGGGGTTGGGCCTTTGACTGGTGGATGCACTACGAGAAGGCCCGGGTGTTCGTCGGGCACTTGCCGGTCTCCACGACCTGGCTGGAGAAATACTCGATCGCATCGCGAACGCCGTTGATGAACCTGACGCTGGCCGGGGTGCTCTCGGTGGCCGGCGACACGTTCTGGACCTATCAATGGGCGTCGGTCCTGACCAGCGCCGTGGTCGTCTTGCCGCTGGCGCTGGTGGCGGGCGACCTCGCCGGCGGGCGAGCCGCGAGGCTCGTCCTGATCGCCGCGCCCTTGAACGTCTGGCTCCTGCACGAAGCCTGGTTCACCTGGACGAAGATGCTCGCGTCCTATTATTTATTCCTGTCGCTGCATTTTTATTCGCGGTGGCTGGAGACGTCCTCGGAGGAGCCCTCGGTCGCCTGGCGACGGTTCCTGGCGTGCTGGGTGGCGTCCCTTCTGGCGTTCCTGACGCATCAGATCACCCTGGTGTACACGGCGGCGATGGCGGTCCACGCCCTGGTCGTGAACCGTCGACGGGTCCGGGCGCTGGTCACTCCCGGCCGGACCGCCGCGCTGGCGGGTCTGGCGGTCGGCCTGGTCGGACCCTGGTACGCCTGGCTCTGGAGGGCCGTCGGGCCATCGAAGATCGTGGCGGCGGTGCCGACCGCGGTGGTCCTGGCCGACCACGCGGCCCAGTCGCGCTGGAAGGTCGTGAAGGTCTACGCCACCAGCGCCTGGGCGACGTTCGTCCCCGACCGATTGATCGCCGCGGCGCTCTGGGAGCCCTTCTCGGCGGGGGCGATCGTCATCCATCTCACGGCCCTGTATTTCTGCCAGATCCCCGGAGCGCTCACCCTGTCGTTGTGCGTCTATCTCGTGGCGGTCGCGCGGGTCGAGTCGGCCGATCCTCCGGTCCACGACCACCGATCGGCCGTCTGGACGTTTGGGCTTCTCGGGGGTCTGGCGGCGCTGCTGTTGACCCCTTATGAGTCGCGCTACGGCCTGGCCCATAATTCGCTGGTCCCCTCGACGCTCGCGGCGATGCTCGGGGGGTGGTGTGTCCTGAGTCGTGGCCGGGGCTGGGGGGTCCGGTTGGCCTGCCTGGGGATGATGGCCGAGTTTCTGGGCGTGTTCTGGGGACATCTCGCCTGGCTGGCCTACTACCGCGACACGGGCAAGATCGCCACGGACCTGAACTGGCAGGTGCGAAACGAGTATGGACTGGTCTTTTTGAACGAGGCCGTCGGACCCGCCGCGCCCTGGCTGCTGGGGGCCTGCCTGGTCATTCAATGCGCGCTGGCGCGTCGATGGATCGAATGGTCATGGCGTGGGTCGGCCCCGGAACCCTCGAACTCCAGGTGAATTCATGATCGATCCGACGGCGTTTCTCGCCCCTGGCTGCATCGTTCTGGGGGACGTCGCAATCGGCAAAAACGCCAGCGTCTGGTATCAGGCGGTCGTCCGGGGCGACACGGAACGGATCGTCATCGGCGAGGATACCAATATCCAGGATCTTTCGATGATTCATGCCGATCCTGGCGTCCCTTGCCTGATTGGCGACCGGGTGACGGTGGGGCATCGGGTGATCCTTCACGGCTGCGTGGTGGGGGACGACTGCCTGATCGGGATGGGGGCGATCTTGCTCAACGGGGTCCGCCTGGGGGCTGGCTGCGTGGTGGGGGCGGGGGCGCTCCTCAAGGAGGGGATGGAGGTGCCCCCGGGCTCGCTGGCGCTGGGAGTTCCCGCGAGGGTTCTCAAGCCGGTCGACGACGACCTGCGCGCCCGGGTCGATCATTCCTGGCGGCACTACGTCGAGAACGCCAGGAAGCATCGCGAGGGCGCGTTTCCACTGTTCAAGGGGACGGGTCGTTGAGCGGCGAGACGCCGGGGCCGCGCACCTGGGCGGCCTTGAGCGCGTCGAGGGCTTTCTGGGCGGGGCCGTGGTCGGGGTCCAGCGCCAGCGCGGCCTGGAAGCAGTTGGCGGCCAGTTCGAATTGCCGGCCTTCCAGGGCGACAGCCCCCATTCGGTAGCGTGGCTCGGGGTCGTTGGGCTTGAGGCTCATCTCCTTGGTCAGCGCGTCCATTAGGACGAGCCGGTCGCCGGCCTTCTTGCGCCGAAGCGCGGTCTGGGCGGCCTCCTCGGTGAGGCCGAGCCTGGCCTGAACCTGGCCCAGGAGGTTCAAGGCGGCGACGTGGTTGGGCAGGGTGTCGACCAGCCGCTCCAGGTCGACGCGCGCCTCTTCGAAGCGGCTGGCGGCGTGGTGCAACCGGGCCCTGGTGAGCAGCGCCTCGGGATTATTGGGTTCGATCGCCAGAGCGCGATCGGCCAGCGCGAGGGCCTCGTCGGCGTCGCCGGCCTCCCTGGCCTGGCGAGCGGCCAGGCCCAGAAGGGTCGGGTTGGTCGGCTCGCGGTTCAGGGTCTCTCGGGCGAGTTCACCGGCCTCCTCGGTCCTTCCCAGGTTGAGCAGCGCCTCGACGCGCCCGACGCGCGCCTCGGAATTGTTCGGGTCGCGTTTCAGGGCTTCACGATAGACTCGCTCGGCCTCCTTGGCCTCGCCTAGGTCGAGAAACACGCGCCCCATGGCGAACCAGGGCCGGGGATCGCGAGGTGAGAGCGCCGCGGCTTTTTTCAGGCACTCCAGTCCGCGATCCGACTCGCCCAGGCCCAGGTACACCGCCGCGAGGACCCGCGTGGCGTAGGGCTGCCTCGGCTGAAGTTTCAAAGCGCGTTCGAGGGCGAGGCGGGCGTCTCGGATGCGATCCATTCTCGCCAGCGCGACCCCGGCGACGCCCATCGCCTCGCCCGATCCTTGGGCCTCGTCGCGGACGTGGCTGACCGCTCGCAAGGCCAGGTCGGGCCTTCCCTGGTCGAGAAACCGCCGGCCGCGAACCACGGCCGGCCAGTGCCCCGTGTCGACCGGTTCGCTCGTGACGGGCCGCGTCCACCACCAGACCGACAGCGCGACCAAACCGAGCAGGCCACCGGTGATCAGCCCGCAGGCGACCGGCGAAAGCCTCGGTCCCGAGGGTCGCTTGGGCCTCCTCGTTGACAACGTGGCGATCCTTCCCGATTTCAAAGCGATGGAATGGGCCTGGCCTGGGGCGACTCGACTCGACGCGGGGTTCAGGGCGGCGGGTCGTCCGCCCCCGCCGAGCCGGCCTGATCGCGACGTCTCAGGCACGCCAGAACGTCGCGTCGAACCCGCTTCGCGGCCCGGTACTCCGGATCGATCCGAAGCGCCTCCTCCAGGCACTGGGCGGCCTCATCGAACCGCTCCTGGGCGCGGAGGACCAGCGCGAGGTTCAGGTAGGCTTCATCGACGAAGCCTCGGGAACAGTACGTCCCCTGTCGATAGACGACCTCCGCGTCGACCTGCCGTCCCTGAATGGCGTAGAGGGAACCGAGATCGACGTGGCCCGCGGCGTGATCGGGGTCCTCGGCGATCGCCCGGCAAAACCACTCCTCCGCGAGATCGTGGTCGCCGATCGCCTGGAAGTGCCGCCCCATCGCCCCGTAAGGAATCCGCATTTTCTCAGGTGGACAGTATTCGATGGATTTGAGCAGCGCTCGCTCGGCCTCCTCGTAACGGCCAAGATCCTCGAGCGCTCCTCCCAGGGCGAACCAGGCTGGCCCGTAGTTGGGGAAGACCGCGAGGAAGGCGCGAGCGCGAACCATCGTCAGGGCGGGAAGGGCGGCCTCCTCGGCCTGACGAATCCGCTTGAAGAGAGTCCGACGCAGCCGATCCCTTCCCTTCACTTCGCGGATTCCCCCTGAAGCGTCCAGACCGTCTAAGGAACAGGCCGGGGATCACTTCCCGGTTTCTCGATGGATCAGGGTGCCACGGGGTTCGGTGCTCCGAACCCGTGGGGTTCCGCCTTTGCCACCGGCATGGGTTCGGTGGACCGATCGCCGTGG
>JBFWRA010000300.1:0-5807 GCA_050249155.1 Isosphaeraceae bacterium
CCGTGGCCGAGACGTCGACCTAGGTCCGCACGCCGAAGAGTTCGACGGCCAGCGCGGGGCCGAGGGCCACGACCACCGCCACGGCCGCGGCCACGATCGACGTCAGGAACGAGCGGCGAGTTTTCATCGGACGGGTACTCCTTGGTCTGGGAACGGAACGAAACTCGGTTTCGCCAGGTCGGTCGACCGCGCCGGGGGGCGCGGTCGGTGTCCGACAGTATTAACCCCGAGAACCTCTCCTGGGTAGCGGGCACTCGCCAGGACTTTCCGAATTTTTCCAACGGAATGGGGACGGACGATCAGGCTCGTTTCAGGTCGGCCAGGGCCCGTTCGGTGATCGCCAGGGCGTCGTCGATCTGTTCGACCGATTCGAACCCGATGATGAAGGCGTTGACCGTTCCGAGTCCCAGGACGTACCGGATCGACTCGTAGCGGCGCTCGGGGTCCTTGATCCGGCCCTCGCCGAAGATCTTCATGCCGATGACCCCCTTGCCGGCGTTGTGCATTTCTTCAAGGACCGAGGCGACCTCGTCGGGTTTCTTGTCGTCCATGATCAGCCCTTCGGGGTTGATCCTGGCGAGGTCGACCTCGACGAACGGGTTGGCCGCGGCGGTTCGGAGCGGGTCCATGCCGTGGCAGCTTGTGCCGTGAGCCCGGATGATCCCCTCGGCCTTCGCTTTGGCGAGGTACTCCATCACGCCGGTGTGCTCGCCTGGCCATTCCCCCTTTTGCATGCAGTGCAGCAAAAGAATGTCGATGTTCTCGACCCCCAGCTCCATCCGATAGCGTTCCAGGTGGCTGCGGGCGTTGGCCTCGTTGGTCGCGTGGGTCTTGGTCTGGATCACGTAACGATCCCGAGGGACCCCCTTGAGCGCCTCGCGGAGGTAGGCGTGGCTGCCGTACTGGTCGGCGACGTCGAACAGGGTGATCCCCCGGTCCAGCGCGTGCCGAACGACCCTGGTGAAGCCCTTCACGCCGAGTCGGGTCTGGTTGCTCGCCTGGCCGACGCCGACGCTGCCGGTTCCCATTCCCACCAGCGAGACCTGGATGCCGGTCTTGCCGAGGGTGACCTTGCCGGTGGCGCTGGCGGGGAGTTCCGCCCTGGCCACCGCGGGCGCGGCGGCCCTGGCCTGACCGGCGGCGGCCAGGGCGGCGGTGGCGGTGGCGGCGGTGGATTGGGCGAGGAAGTCGCGGCGGTTGAGGTTCATCGGCGTCATGGCGTCGAGTCTCCCTGTGCGAAACGGAAAGGAATGGTGAATTCAACAAATGAGAGGACGCGGGCGATGGTCGCTCCGGGCGGCTTCAGCGCGTCTGGGTGGGCGTGGCCCGATCCTTGTCCTTGCCTTCCCAGACGGCCAGGACGTCGTCGCTGGCGCGCTGGCGGATGCCGTTGTCGTTGAGCACGTCCTCGGTGGCGGCCAGGGCGTCCCTGTGGGGGAAGACGATCGTCTCGGAACCGCGGTCGTCGAAGCTGATCGTGGTGAAGGTCTCCTTGGCGTCGCGGAGGAGTTCGACGAGGTGGCGGAGGTTCTTGACCTTCACTCCGTTGATTTCCTTGACCACCTTGAGCATGGGGTTGCTGTAACCCTTGCTGACCCGGTGGGGGAACATGGGCGCGGAGACCACCACCAGTTCCTCGCCGTCGAACGCCGGCGTGTCGCCGCGGCGGAGAACCAGCGGACTGCCGATGGCGCCGAGCAACGCGTAGATCTGGTTGCCCGCGCGGTCGAACCCGGCGAGGAACTCGGCGGTCACTGGCGAGAAGACCAGAGGACCATAAACGAAGTACGACGGGTAGCGGCCCCGAAGCGAGTCGATCAGCGCGGGCCGACGCGCCTTGACGGGTAAATCGATCTTGACTTCCTCACCCTCGCGAATCACCGTGAGGGGGACCTTGCCCCCCGTGGCGAGTTTCTGGATCAGGTACTGGAAGCGGAGGCGGAGGTCGGCCTCGCCCGCGACCTTGACCATGCCGGTGTTGTCGACCTCGGCGTCGCCGATTTTGGTGATGAGGTCCCACTCCCTCAAGGGAGAGTTGGCGTCGTCCGGCCTGTGAACGATGATGCCGGTGGCCTTGCGGTCCAGTTTCAAGAAGGGTCTTAGCGCGTCGTTTTCCAGGGTCTGAAGCTGGTCGAACAGGGCGGGCTTGCCGTCGAGCCGGCCGTCCTTGAGATCGTCGAGAAAAAGGTCGATCTCCTCGCTGGGGATGATATAACCGATATTGTCGGCCTGGGAGAGCCTGCTGAAAATCAGGCCGACGACCTGTCCATCGATGATCGCGGGGCCGCCGCTGTTGCCAGGGTTGATGGCGGCGTCGACCTGCACGCGGAGGCCCGAGACCTGGTCGCCGTAAGGCGCGAACTCGATCCGAGAGACGATGCCCTTGGTGATCGAGAGGGTCGAGCCGCCAGTCGGGTAGCCGTAGGCCAGCACGGTGTCCTTCACGCCGGGCAGCTTGTGGGTATGCGGCAGGGGCCTGCGGTTCTCGAAGAAGCTCTCGTCCTCGAGCTTGAGGACGGCCAGGTCGATGCCGGGGCTGAGCGCCTCGACGGTCGCCACGAGTTTGTCGCTGGAGGCGTTGGATTCGACGAAGAGCTGGCTGGCGTACGCCACGACGTGCGCGTTGGTGAGGATGCGGTTGCCCTCGATGATCACGCCGGTGCCACTGGCGTCGCGAGGGCTTTGCTTGGTCCAGGGACGAACCGGGTCGGGGGGGCGCATCGTCGCGGTGATCTTGACCACCGCGTTGCGGATCTGGTCCTCCTGGGCGGCACCCTGATCCTGGGCGTCGGCCCTGCTCGATGGGGCCAGCGCGATCGCCAGACCGAGAACCAGGAACGACGTGCCGACGCGAGGAAATCCGCGCGTGAATTCAAGCACCAGTGGCGTGGATTTTGCTATCATCGTGACTCGTCAGTCGTCGAGAAAGGGGGGTTGGGTGGATCCCGCGGGCCCCGATCGGAACGCTCCAGGCGAGGGCCGGAGTCGGGCGCATTCCTCATCTTCCCGTCAGAGCGATCCCATCTTAACCAGTTCGACGCGTCGTGGGTAAGTCCGGCGCGGCGGGCATCCCGGAAAGTCGAGGGGTACCCGCGTCACGATCCTCTCCGTCTCCCGTAAGAACCCTGGGCCGTATTCTGGCCCCGATCCGAGCCGACCCGTCGGCTCGGAACCACGAGTCAAGGGGCCCAAGGCGTCTCTGGAGAGACTCCGATGGTACCGGACCTCAATCGGGAAGTCGCCGTCACGTTGCGGTTCGACCTGGTCATCACCTGCCCCGACGGCCTCTCCCCCGTGTGTTGCCTCGCCTGTCGCCATCCGCTGGACGTCCATCAACCCGACCCGGCCCGGCCGGATCGGATGCTGGGCACCTGCGACGATTGTGGACGTTGGCATGAGATAGATTGTCGATATGAGAATGGATCGGCCGTCCTGGCCATGCTGCCCGAGCGCCTGATCCCTTGACCTGGGAGAAGGCCGGTCGCCGTGGGTTCGCCACGTGGGTGATCGCGGTCTGGCCGTTTTCATGGTCGACTTGACGACCCAGCGGAGCGAGGGCCGGAACGTTCACCAATCCGGTCACGACGCCGCGTTCAGGGCTCGACCGCGATCGCCCACGCCCGTGGCCGCGCCAAGGGCGGTGCCGACAGCGACGGCGAGCCTTGAGAGCATCCGCGCCAGGCGTGTCGCCGGGATCAGGTGTTCGGGTTGGGCCAAGGGAAAGGCGAGCGTTCCGATCAGAGCGAACCCCGCCGCGGCCACCGCCGCGCCGGCCACTCCGCCTAGTATGGCGAGAACGGCCGGTCGGGCACCTCCCCCCCGCCCGGTCGCCATCGCGAAGCCTCCCGCCGCGCCCACGGCCGAGGCTGTTCCCACCTGGATCAACAGGGGGATGAGCATGGTATCCGACGCCAGGATGAGGTTGCGACTCGCCACGGGCACGATCAACCAGGCGGCCCCCGCGCCGAGTCCCGCCCCGACGAGTAGCCCGGTCAGGCCGGCTCGCATCGCGGCGAGGGGGGACGACCGGGCCAGGCCCCCCGCGACGCCCAGGGCCGCGGCCACCGCGGCGCCAAGCAAGCCGTAGGCCAACGCCGCGTTCTTGACGGAGGCCTCGGCCTCCGCCCGCGCCAACGCGGCCGACTTCTCCAGCGATCCTCTCAGGTCAAGGGGCGCGGCGAACGCTTCGTGGGAGCCCTCGCCCGCCATCCCGGCGATCAGGCCCGCCACCAATCCCGCCGCCAGGGCCATGCCGAGCGTCCCAAATCGTGGGGAACTCGCCGCCGCGGCTCCCCCCACCGCGTTCTCGCTCATTGACGACGTCCCCCGAGCCTTCCGCGCACGTCCCCTCTAGTTCCCGGGCCCCTTGGAGATCCCGCCGATCTTGTCGATGTGCTCGGATTCGTTCTCCAGAGTCACGTCCTTCGTCGGGTTGTCGGGCGACGGGTTGATCACCGGGATCGACGACGCTTCGCCAGGCGGGATCTCCGAGGGCCCGCAGCCCGCCCCCCAAACCGACCCGGCGACGACCACGAGGAAAACGGCGTTCTTGAATCGATTCATGTTTGAAAGAGGTTTCTTTAATTCCATCGAACGATGGACGCTTGTGACCTTGGGCGGGCCGCCACGACGGCCCGCCCCACGACCACGAAGCCTTGGATTGAGGAAGGAGGCTTAGAACGCGTCGGCGCTGACGACCTCGCCGCCGGCCCTTGACCCGATCGCCCACCAGATGGGCCGGCTCACGGTGTTCTTCACAAACTTCACGCTGCCGTCGCCGAACAGCGAGTTGACCCCGCCGGGGTGCCTACTTCGACTGGTGAACATGCCGCCGTGCCCCTGGTACTTCCCGCAGTCTCCCTCGGGAGAGTTCGGAGGCATCAGCAGGTTCACGCAGGAACCGTGGTAGCAGCGCCCCGCCCACCACGCCGATTGCTGGTCGATCAGATCGGTCCCCGCCCGTTTCTTGGCCGCGCACTGCGTGATATAGGAATTCAGGTGCTGCTGGCCAGAGGGCATCACCTGGTCCAGGCCCATGCCGTAGCCGCCGCCCGTGCCAGAGGGCCAGTTGAGGTTCACGTAGAGCTCGCCGCCACTGACGATGCCGGCCGTTCCGTCGGATTGCACCTTTTCCGAGAACACCACCGTGTTGCTCGTACCGTCGACAAAGTCTCGGATGCCGAAGACCGCCCACGGCTTGAACGCGCCGACGTTGACCGCGTTGGCGTCATTCCCGTCCCAGCGGAACTGGGCTCCGATGCTTCCGCCATAGTTCGTGCCGGTTCGCCAGACTCCACTGTACGGATCTGAAGGACACACGTAGGTCGTGACCGCCGTGTTGGTCACCGTCGTGTTCTGGACCCGGTCGGCCGCGGCGCAACCGATGACGCATTGAGCGCCAAAGTTGAAGGCGTTGTAAACCGACTGTTGCTCCATATACCCCAGCAGATAAAGCAGCGGTCCGGGCGCGTGCGCCTCCCACTGCAGGGACGCGAAATTGTCCGAGGCCCGGCGGTACCGGAACGCGGAGGCCGGGAACGACCCGTTGGACGACTCATAATTATGCATCCCCAGCCCGATTTGCTTCAGGTTGTTGACGCACTGGGCGCGGCGGGCGGCTTCGCGAGCGCTTTGAACCGCGGGCAGCAGCAACGCGATCAGCACCGCGATGATCGCGATGACGACCAGAAGTTCGATCAACGTGAATCCCTGGCGACTCTTGATTCGTGAAGTGGTCATGACAGGCCCTGTTCCTCCGGCCCAGCCACCGGCTCCACAGGCTTGGGCGCGGAACGACGTTGTGATCT
>JBFWRA010000301.1:0-5780 GCA_050249155.1 Isosphaeraceae bacterium
ACGCCGCCGAGCACGCCGCCTGGACGACCGTCGCCTGCGTGATTCTCAACCTCGACGAGGTTCTGAACAAGAATTGATCTCATCGCATGCTCACCTTGATCGAGGACCGACGTCATGAACCCGGATCGTGAGAACGCGCTGCTCCAGACGCGCCGCCAGCTTTTCGGACGGACGGCCGCGGGAATTGGCACGGTGGCCCTCGCGTCGCTCCTGAACGACCGCCTGTTCGCGTCGGACGCGCGGACCCCGACGCTCGCGCCGCACTTCGCCCCGAAGGCGAAGCGCGTGATTTGGCTGGTGATGTCGGGCGGGCCTTCCCACATCGACCTTTTCGATTACAAGCCCGCGCTGAGAAAGCACCACGGCGAGGAGCTTCCGGCGTCGATCCGAATGGGCCAGCGCGTCACCGGGATGACTTCCGGGCAGAAATCGTTTCCTTGCGTCGCGCCCATGTTT
The DNA here is from genome assembly GCA_050249155.1 of Isosphaeraceae bacterium. GTDB lineage: Bacteria > Planctomycetota > Planctomycetia > Isosphaerales > Isosphaeraceae > JBFWRA01. The sequence goes on from JBFWRA010000301.1 coordinate 457, forward strand.
CAGTTCGCCCAGCACGGCCAGTGCGGGGCGTGGGTCAGCGAACTCTTGCCCCACACGGCGACCGTGGTGGACGAGATCGCGATCGTCAAATCGCTCAACACCGAGGCGATCAACCACGACCCGGCCATCACCTATCTTCAAACCGGCTCGCAGCAGCCAGGTCGACCAAGCCTCGGCGCGTGGCTCAGCTACGGCCTGGGCACCGAGAACCAGGACCTGCCCGCGTTCGTCGTGCTGATCTCGCAAGGAAGCGGCAACAAGACCGACCAGCCGATTTTCTCAAGGCTCTGGGGCAGCGGATTTCTCCCCTCAACCCATCAAGGAGTGCGATTTCGTTCCAGCGACGACCCGGTCCTGTATCTCTCGAACCCGCCAGGGCTGGACGGAGAAACGCGCAGGCGGATGCTCGACGCCTCGGCCCGACTGAACGCGATGGCCGCGAACGCCTTCGGCGACCCCGAGATCAACACGCGGATCGCCCAGTTCGAGATGGCCTACCGAATGCAAGCCTCCGTCCCCGAACTGACCGATCTCTCCGACGAACCCAGGCACGTTCTGGACATGTATGGAGTCGAGGAGGGTGGAACCGACGGCGGTTACGCCCGGAATTGCCTCCTCGCCCGTCGATTGGTCGAGCGCGGCGTCCGCTTCGTCCAGCTCATGCATCGAGGGTGGGACCAGCACGGCAACCTCCCCACCCAGATCCGTGGTCAGTGCCGCGACGTCGACCAGCCCTCCGCGGCGCTGATCAAGGACCTCAAAAATCGTGGACTCCTTGATGAGACCCTGGTGATCTGGGGAGGGGAGTTCGGCAGAACGGTCTACTCCCAGGGCACCCTGACCGCCACCAATTACGGCAGGGACCACCACGGCCGATGCTTCACCCTCTGGATGGCCGGCGGAGGCGTCAAGCCGGGCCTGACCTACGGGGAAACGGACGATTACTGCTACAACGTCGTGCGCGACCCGGTCCACGTCCATGACTTCAACGCCACGGTCCTCCACTGCCTGGGGATTGACCATACACGGCTCACCTACAAATTCCAGGGTCGCGATTTTCGCCTGACGGACGTTCATGGCGACGTCGTCAAGGCACTGCTGGCCTGACGCCGACCTCCCAAAAAACGGATCACAAGGAACCGTCTCCATGCCGTCCCGAGTTCTCCTCACTCTGACCCTGATCGCGATGCTGACAAACTCAACGACCCAAGCCGAAGCGACCCCCGAGGACCGCGCCCGGGCGTTCATCGCCGACCATGAGGCGCGGATCAAACCACTGGAAATCGCCGCGGGCAAGACCTGGTGGGCGGCCAACGTCTCGGGAAAGGACGAGGACTTCGCCGCGAAGGAAGCGGCGCAAAACGCCCTGGACGAGGCCCTCGCCGATCGGGAACGATTCGCCCGCCTCAAGGCGCTCGAGGCCGAACCGATCGCCGACCCGATCCTCGATCGACAGATTCACGTGCTTTACCTGGGCGCTCAGGAAAAGCAGGTCGACCCCGCGATCTTGAAACAGATCACCGCCAAGGCCAACGCCGTCGAGAAAGCGTTCAACGCGTTCCGGGCGACGGTCGACGGCGAGGAACTGACCGATAGCGAGGTGAGGAAGGTTCTCAAGTCCTCCAACGACTCGACCCGAAGGCGAAAGGTCTGGGAGGCGAGCAAGGTCGTCGGCGCGAAGGTCGAGGCCGACCTGAAAGATCTCGTCGCCCTGCGAAACCAGGCGGCGAAGACCCTCGGCTACCCGAACTTCCACGCGATGCAGCTCACCCTCAACGAGCAAACGACGAGCGACGTGCTCACCCTTTTCGACGAGCTCGACCGCCTCACCCGCGCGCCGTTCCTCGCCGTCAAGGCTCAGATCGACGCCAGGCTCGCCGAGCGCTACAACCTGGCCGTCGGCGACTTGCGTCCCTGGCATTATCACGACCCGTTCTTCCAGGAAACCCCCGCCGTCTTCGACGCCGACCTCGACGCGCCCTACGCGGGTGCCGACCTGCTCAAACTCTGCCAGGAATTCTACAAGGGGATCGGACTCCCCATCGACGACGTCATCGCCCGAAGCGACCTTTACGAAAAGCCTGGAAAGAGCCCTCACGCGTTTTGCATCGACGTCGATCGATCGGGCGACGTCCGGGTGCTCGCCAACATCGTACCCAACGAATACTGGATGGGCACGATGCTCCACGAACTCGGACACGCGGTCTACAGTTCCAAGAACATCCCCGCGTCGCTCCCTTACACGTTGCGATCCGAGGCGCACATCCTCACCACCGAAGGGGTGGCGATGCTCTTCGAGAGGTTCAGCAAGGATGCCGAGTGGCTCAAACGGATGGGCGTCTCGCTGGCCGACCCCGCCGCCTTCGACCGCGCGGGAGGCCTCGCCCGTCGGGCGCGCCTCCTCATCTTCTCAAGGTGGTGCCAGGTTATGCTTCGTTTTGAGAAATCCTTGTATGAAGATCCCTCAAGAGATCTTCGGACGCTCTGGTGGGACCTGGTCGAGGAGTACCAGGGCCTGAAGCGCCCTGAGGATCGCCACGCGCCCGACTACGCCAGCAAGATCCACGTGGTCTCGGCCCCCGCGTATTATCACAACTACATGATGGGCGAACTCTTCGCCTCGCAGGTCCACGCGGCCATCTGTCGGGACGCCCTGGGCGGCGTTGACCCGGACGACGCCAGTTACGTCGCCAATCCCGCCGTGGGCGAGTTCCTGAAAGCCAGGGTCTTCGGTCCCGGGCGAACCCTGCCCTGGAACGACCTGACCCGCCAGGCGACCGGCGAACCCCTCAACCCGAAAGCGTTCGCCGCGGAATTCCAGGCTCGTTGAGGACCACCCGCCGACACGACGGGCGCGACCGATATGTCCACCCTCGACGATCCCGACGAGGTCCACGTCTGGCGATTTCGGCTGGACGTGGCCTCGGGTGAACTCGCTCAGCTGAATGCGACGCTGCATCCCGCCGAGCGCGAACGGGCCGCTCGGTTCCGCACGGGCACTCTCCGAGACCGGTTCGTCGCGGGGCGCGGCCGGCTCCGAGAGATCCTCGCGACGTATCTTGGATGCACGCCCGGGGAACTCGATTTCTCCTATGGTCCGCAGGGCAAGCCCGCGCTCCACCCGGCCTGTGGGCTGGAATTCAACCTCTCGCACTCGGCCGACGTCGCGATCCTCGGGGTGACTCGGGGAACGCCGCTGGGCGTGGACGTCGAGCGGGTCGATCCTCTACGGGACGTCCAGGGCATACTCGACCGGTTCTTCGCCACCGGGGAACAGGCCGAGTTTCACACGCGCCCGGATGACGATCCCCACCTGAGGTTCTATCGAGGCTGGGCTCGCAAGGAGGCGTTTCTCAAGGCGCTTGGCACCGGTCTGAGCACGCCTCTGGATTCGTTCGAGGTTTCCCTGGATTCCTCCTCGCCCCAGATCCTCCGCGTGGGAGACGACCCGGCCGAGGCGGAACGCTGGAGTCTTCGCGACCTCGACGCCGGCCCTGGTTTCGCGGCGGCCGCGGTCGTCCGTGGCCCGATTTCGCGGATCGTCTATCGCGACTGTGGTGGGGGCGTCTGCTTCTGAGTGGCGATCGAAAAGGTAAAACGGCCTCGGTGTTTCCGAACGACTGGGTGCCAGAAGGTGTGGACGCGATTTCACATGGCTGTTGGAAGTTGGAAAGGCTCTGTCGTGTCCGCAATTCGCCGGACGGACGGGTCGGGTATCATGGGAAGTGCGGGTCGCAAGGTGCGACGTCGACCGCATCGTCGGATCTCATTGACGTTGATCTCCATGAGAACGACCATGTCTCATCCCCAAATCGAACGGAAGACCCGTTTCACGTTTCGGGTCTTGGCTGGGGCCTTCGCGTTGTTCCTGCTGCTGGTCGGATTTCCGGCGGCCGTGCTTGAGGTGCTCGACGAAGGGACCTGGCAAGCATGGTTCGCCGCGACGTCGTGTTTCCTCGCTGGCACTGGCCTCGCCGTGGGAGCGAGGACCGGGCGCTGGCCCTTCACTTTCGGGACGCCCGGTTAGGGACGACGATACGAGGACACGCGGCGGATCGCCGCTCTCACGTCGAAGGTTGGCATCGTTGAGTGCCTCGACGACTCCGCCGGAAACTGTCGACCCCATTTGACGTCTTTGGCTGGTCTCTGATTTCGGCGTCTGAAGTGCTCGCTCCGCTCCGCTCACCCGGATCGCCTCTCCGGTACGTTGGCGGGTCGGCTTGATGCCGGTCTCGCTCCATCGCGACTCAGTCTCCGCTCCGGCCCGGACGCGCGGGCGCGGGCGGTGCTGGCGCGGGTACCTGGGGCTCCGGGGGTGCGTCGGGTTTCGCGTCCGCTGGGGGCTTCGAAGGGGGATCGCTCGCTTCAGCGGTCAGAGTCGCCCGGAACGCCTGCCAATCGTCGACTGGGAGTATCCCCAGGGCCCGCCAGACCTCCAGCTTCTCTTTCTGGAACGCGAGCCAGAGCGTGACCAGCCGCTCGCGACACGTCCGTTCCCGCCGTTTCGCCGCCATGAGGTCTTCGCTCTCTCGACCGCCCGAGGCGCCGAGGTTCGTGCTCACCGCGGGAGGTGCGATGACCAGTTCGTAGGTATCGGAAACCAGTCGCATGTTGAGGACGAATCGCCTTCGCTCAGACACATAGCTTCGAGCGATCACGCCCAGGTTACGCAGACGCTTCCTCAGGGTGATCTCCGCCTGGGTGTCGTCCGCCCGCGCCGCGACCTCGGCGACGGCGGCTTCCCAGGCGAGGTCGTCGTCCCCCGTCATCAGGTCGTTCAGCACACGCTCCCCGACCTTCACCTCGCCCAGACGGGGAAGTCGCATCGCGATCGTTGGGAGCGCGTCGAACCTTCGATTCGGCTTGAAGTGCCAATCGTCGGCCTCCTGAAAGACCGTCACGAACCCCCTGAGAATCGAGAGATCGGGAACGACCGCCGCCCTGGGCGTGAGCCCGAGGGAGGGCTTGAGGGCGTCGAGAGCGTCGCGATAACGCGCGCGTTCCACGTTCGCGGCGTTGCGCGCGTGTTCAAGGGAGTTACCGGCGCGATCCAGGTCCACTTGCCTCAACCCTGAGGCTTCCCCGGAGATCAGCTCCGAAAGGGTCCTCACCCATTGATCCAGGAATTCCGCGTCGCGCGAGGCGGTCTCAACTCTTGTCCGAAGTGAGAGTAGGTCGAGCACCTTGGGCGCGGGGTCGTGGAACGGAGCGTTCGGTCCCCGGCTCAGCCATTCCTCGCGGAACCTCTCGAAGTTGGCCGTCTCCCGATCCCTGGCCCGTTCCTCGATCGCCTTCTCGTCGATGGTCGTGGCGAGATCCCGCTT
>JBFWRA010000302.1:0-5779 GCA_050249155.1 Isosphaeraceae bacterium
ACATCGACATGGCCCGGGAGGTCTTGAAGTTCTCCCCCGAGATGGTTTCGAGCTTTTACGTCGAGTCGGTCGACCCCGCCCAGAACGACCAGACCTCGCTGGCCATCGAGACCACGATTCCCGGGGTCGACGCCCGAAGCATGGGGGAGTTCCTGGCGAACTTCACCGTGTTGATGGGCCAGATCGACAAGTTTTTGCTCATGACCGTGAGCCTGGCGCTGCTGGTGGGGGTGGTCGGGATCATCAACACCATGCTGATGAGCACCTCGGAGCGCTTCGTCGAATTTGGCGTGCTACGCACCAACGGCTGGTCGCAAAGCGACGTATTGAAGCTGGTGACGCTGGAAAGCGCGTATCTCGGGCTGCTCTCTGGGCTGGCGGGCTGTCTGATGGCCCTGATCGGCATGGTGCTGATCAACCAGTTCATCTCGGGAGGCATTCGTCTAACCATGCCTCCGTGGTTGCTCGGCTTCGGGATCGCGATCTCCGTCGTCACCGGCACCCTCGGTGGCCTCTACCCCGCCTGGCGGGCCGCCAGGCTCGCCCCGATGGACGCGATCCGCGTCGGTTCGCATTGAGGGAAACGGATGACCATGGGCCGACGATCCGTCTCCAAGAACCGCCCCGCGACGAGGGTTCCCGGGCTCGACCACCGTACCGAGGGTGTCGATGATCGAGGTTGAGAACGTTCAGAAGTCGTACCGCGGTGGCGATCGCCAGGTCCACGCTCTTCGCGGAGTGACCTGCCAGATCCCCAAGGGTCGATTCGCGTTCATCGTCGGGCCCTCGGGATCGGGCAAGAGCACCTTGCTTTATCTCCTGGGCGCGCTGGACCGGCCCTCCTCGGGAACGATCCGCGTCGAGGGGCGCGACCTGACCGCGATGTCCGAGGCGGAGCACAACGCCTATCGTCGCGATAAGATCGGGTTCATTTTTCAATCCTTCAATCTGATCAGCAACCTCACCGCGCTGGAGAACGTGCTGGTGCCGTTTATGCCCAGGGGGGTCGGCGTCGAGTTGCGAGAGCGGGCGTTGAAACTGCTGGACGAGGTCGGACTGGGGGACCGGGTCGAGCACCGGCCCTATCAGATGTCCGGTGGCGAGCAGCAGCGCGTGGCGATCGCCAGGGCGCTGGTCAAAGATCCCGTGCTGGTGCTGGGCGACGAGCCCACCGGTGAGCTTGACAGCAAGACCGGCGACGAGATCTACCGAATTCTTCGGCGAATGCAAAGCACGCGCAAGACCACGCTGGTCATCGTCACGCATGACCGGCGGTTCATCACGCCGGAGGACCTCGTGCTGGAGATCCATGACGGCCAGCTCAAGGCCGATGAACCGGCCGACTCAGACCCGCAGGACGATCTTGCCGAAGCCGAGGTTGGCCTCAAGCCGTTCCTGGGCCGCTCGAACCTCGGTGAACGGGAAGACTCGATCCACGACCGGCCGCACTAGTCCTCGACTCAGCCAGGGCGCCACGCGATCGGCGAACTGGCGGGTCACCGCGATCTTCTCCTCCAGGGGACGGGCGCGCAAGGTCGTGCCGACCATCGTCACACGTTTCCGCAACAGGGTGGAGAGGTCGATCGTCCCCGTCCCGCCGCCGAGCAGACCCACCACGACGATCCGCCCCAGTGTGGCCACCGCCTTCAGGTTGTCTCCCAGCGCCTGAGCGCCGAGGAGATCCAGAACGACCGAGACGCCCGCCCCGTTCGTGTGCCGAAGCACGACCTCCGCGAAGTTCTCCTCCGACGTCATGATGCCCACGTCCAGCCCAAGCTCCGCAGCGGACTTGAGTTTCTCCGCGGTCCTGGAGGTCCCGAAGACCGTGCACCCCATCGCGTGGGCGATTTGAACCGCCGCGGTCCCCACGCCGCTCCCGGCCGCGTGAATCAGGACCGATTCCCCAGGTCGAAGCCCGCCACGGTTCTCCAGGGCGTCGAAGGCCGTCAAGAAGACCTCCGGAACCGCCGCGGCCTCGTCCCAGTCGAGGTTCTCGGGCACGGGGACGGCGAGTCGCTCGTGGGTCACCAGGTATTCCGCCTGACCTCCGCCGCCGACGATCCCGAAGACCCGATCGCCGACCCGGAGTGGACCGACGCAGTCCGGCCCCAGCGCGTCGATTTCCCCAGCGTACTCCAGTCCTGGTATGTCGGCGGGGCTCCCAGGAGGCGCGGGGTAGCCCCCCCGACACTGCATGAGGTCGGCCCGATTCAGGGCGCAGGCGTGGACCCGCACCCGCACCTCGTCCCCTTGAGGCTCCGGCCTGGGCACGTCGCGGATTTCGAGCACCTCGGACCCGCCCGTCCCGGAAATCACAATCGCTTTCATCGGAGCATGTCCCACTTTGGGGGGAGGGTCGGCTCGCACGGTGTGATCCACAGGAATATATTCCACGAATTACTTCACTTCTTGGGTACCGGATCTCCGGGGTTGTGCTTCGGCTTCTCGGGCGTCGGCTCGTCCTCGGCCGGCGTTCCCGACTGAGGGACCTCGCGAACGAACGTGATCGACTTGAGCCTCCCGGGCGTGAGCAGCAACGCGCCGAGATCCGTCTTGAGCACCCATTGATTCATCAACAAATAGCCATTGACTTCCTGGTCGGAGCGCGTCACGACCGACCCGGGGACCATCGTGCCGGCCGAACCGCTGATCATCATCGATTGCTGATTCAATTCAGGCGACTTGAACCGCACCTCCTTGACCTTCGCCGATTCGATCGCGTAAGGACCGAGGTCGCTCGAGACCATGACATGGGCAAGTGGAATCGCGCCCGACAGCTTCCACCCGCCGATGGTCTCCACGTCGATCTCGAACGTTTTCGTCGGCCAGGCTTGCACCTTGGCGATCAGGCTTTGATAGGCATTGTGGTCGTAAACCACCGTTCCGAATCCACCCCCCATTCCACCGAATTGCGCCTGGGCGGGGCGCGGGCACAAGGCGACGGCGAGGATCACGAGGACGAGTCGGCTGGTCACGGGAGGCTCCTTTCGCGGTGAGACCGGGCTGGCTCGGAACGACTCGCTCGATCACTGACTCATCGTCAAGCAAACGGGGTGCCGGGCGCGGAGATCGCGTCGATTCGCGGTCGGCCTCGCCAGGATACTTCCGGCGCGGCCAGAAACCTGGTCGCGCCGGACCCAGCCCGGCCCCTCCGATCGGTCATCGCGTTCCCGCGCGAGTCGGCCCCTGATTCCAGTAGATCTTCACATTATGCGTGGACCGGCCGCCGGCCAGAATATCGGGGCGGCCGTCGCCGTTGAGGTCGGCGGCCACCAGGTCCTCGGTGCCGAGGCCGCCGTCCTCGATGACGTGCCGGTTAAAGGTCAGCGCGCCGGGGCCGGGCTTCGGGTCGTAGACCAGCACGCCGGGGCCCTTCGGCACGCGATTGGCGTCCTTGCTCGCGTCGCGCTGGCCGATGATCAATTCCTCATCTCCATCGCCGTCGAGGTCCGAGCACCAGACGGCGTGCCCCCACTGCACGGGCTCGTCGATCACCCGGCGCTCCCAGAGCCCACCGCCGCCGTTCGGCGTGTACACGACGACCTGAAAACCATGCCAGGGCTCGATCGTCGCCACGTACCTCCGGCCGTCGGCGAGCTTGCCGAGCTTCACCTCGCTGGACCCCTTGAACGGAGTCGTCTCCTGATTCCCCGAGCCGATCTTGGTCTTCGACCACTTGCCCGACGAGGCGTCGCGACGCAGGACGAACACCCCTTCCCAGCCGGCGATCAGGACGTCGAGCCGGCCGTCCCCGTCGAAATCGACGACCTGATGATTATGCGTCGTGTGCAAGGATTCGTCGGCCACCTCGAACGTCCACGGGTCTCTGGCGGGGTCGTTCGGCACCGAGTAAACCAGGACGCGGACCCCCGCGCCCTCTCCCCAGTTCGGCCCCTTCGTGCCGCGACCTTGCAGCGGCGTGACGATCAGTTGCGGCTTCCCGGTCCCCAGCACGTCCCCCCAGCGCATCCGGTGGACGGTCGGCTCGCCGCCGATCGGCACGACCTTCCAGGAGTCGCCGTCGCGTTTCAGCCACTGGATCGACCCCCCGGACCTCGTGTTGGCGGGCTGCCACGACGCCCCCAGCGAGAAGTCCACCCGGCCGTCTCCGTCGACGTCGTGCGCCTGGATGCAAACGTTGTCGCGTTCCGTGGCGTCCTTGATGAGAACGTGTTTCGACCATGACGGATTCTCATACCAGTAGACGGCGTCCTCCGCGACGGCGACGGCGTCCGGCTTGCCGTCGCCGTTGACGTCGGCGGTGGTCACGGCGTAACAGACGTTGCCGACCCTCGGGTCGATCTCCTGGGCCTTGAACCCGGGGAAATCCGCGGCCGCGGCGAACGTGGGAACGGCGAGCAAGGCGATCGTGAGCGGAATTCGCATCAAAGAACCTTTCGTGTCGCAAGCGAATCGGGAACGGGTTCCGCGACGCCGATCTTACTTCGAACCCCGGGCGCGGGCCACCACGTCCTTCACGGTCGTCACGATCGTCTCCTCCACGTCCTCGGCGAACGGGGTCGGGAACGTCGAGTAATAGAACGACTCGCCCCCTTCGTAGCCCCCTTCCCTCAGGACCCGGACGGAGGGCACGTATCCGAACACGTCGTTGGCGTAGGCGGACACCCAGAGCGTCCGGCCTGGCCCGGCCAGTTCCGACTTGAACCGGATCGCGTAATCGACCACGACCTCGCCGGCCAGCGCCAGCACGGTCAGGCCGTCGCCCAGGGCGAACGCCTGCGTGGCGTAGGGGATCGTCGACTCGATCGGCTTGCCCGCGTCGATCGCGGCGATCATTCGGGCCGCGTGTTTTCGCCGGCCTTCTCCTGGTTCCATCAGCCTGGCCTCGTACGAGGCGCGATCGGTCGGGCCGGCGAAACGCAAGTTCGGCTCGGCGAAGGCCGCGCGAAGGGTCCCGGAGACTCTCGCGAGCTCGTCGGGCCGGGCGAGCACCGCCTCGACGGCCTCCGCCAGTTCGTGGCCGTGCGCCCTGGCCAGTTCGATCGTCCCGCGAGGGTTGGGGTTGGCGTCGGCCCCGCAGCCGGTCAGGAACAGCGCGACCGCGCCGGGGTGCTTCGCCTCGATCTCCGATTGCGCGAACCCGGCGTAATCCCCGGAGATCGTCATAATTTTATCGGTCATCGTCGTGTTGTGGCAGGCGTAGCCGAAAACGACCGCGCGCACCTGGCCGTTCGCGTCGGTCACTCGAAGCATGGGCACGTCGGTATCGGTCGGTCCCGACGGGTTCAGGCCGATCTTGAAGCCGGTCGGCGTATTCTCGCGGCGATTGATCGCGAACCCGGCCTTACCCTTGCCGTACGATAGTTCGGAAGGCTTCAGGTCGCCCAGCGCCGAGCCGACGAGGTCCACCAGCTTCGACTCCAGTCTCTGGCGGTAGGCGACGTTGGGCGCTCCCCTGGCCGGGTCGATCCCGGACGCGGCCAGGGACTGCTCGATCCGCTTCACGACCGGCCCCGTGTGGGTGTGCGAGGCGAACAGCGCAAGGGACTCTCGGGGGAGTCCGTGGCGTTCCTTCACGCGAGCGGCCACCGTCTCGGTCAAATCGCGGTCGAAACCGATCAGGTCGGCCGTCACCCAGACCACGGCGCGCCCCTCGGCGTCGCGAAGCGCCAGGGCCTTCGCCTTCAGGGGATGCGTCACCCCTTCCGAGGGCGTCTTCCGCGAGGCGTATCCCGCCATCCAGACGGGCCCCTCCGGCGTGATCTCGACCGACGCCACCCCCGCCGACCATCCTTCCGCCCCCGCCCGACCGGCCCCG
>JBFWRA010000303.1:0-5775 GCA_050249155.1 Isosphaeraceae bacterium
CGTCCCTCGGAGGGGTCGTCCACGTCGATGGTGACGGTCGAGTCTCCCGAGACCGCCCTGGTCTCTCCCGAGGGGGAAACGACTTCGAGTCTCAGCGTGGCCCCTCGGGGCTCGAATCCCAGGGTGAAGATGAGTCGTCCTTTTCCCTGATGGTCATACGTTTGTGAAACCGGTGTGGTCCCGCCCGAGGAGCTGAGGAGATTCACGCGCTGGGGACTGAAGCCGCCGGTGACCATCGAGCGTGTGACCGTGGCCTCGACCTTCGCCGTGACGGTCGAGACGACGAGGTGGTTCAGGAGGCGGGTTTCGATCTCGCTGACCTGTTTCTCGTTATGGAACGAGGTGAAGATGACGGTTCCCTTCCCCGAGGAGAATCGGGCGAGCAGCGGGGCCTCGATCTCGACGCCGGCGTTCGTGCGCAGGGTCCCCTGGAGGTCGACGGTCACCCCCTTGCCCCGAAACGCCGCGGGCCGCCAGCCCTCCTGGTCGAAGTGCAGCGGGATTTCCTCGCCGAGCAGGTCGTGAAGCTCTGGCGAGACGACCCTGGCCTGGAGGTTCTGTTTCAGTCCCTGGGCGACCGAGACCCGATCGATCACCTCGGGAAAGGCCAGGGCCAGGGTGTCGAAGCGCAGGTCGGAGGCGTAGAGCGTGCCGCCGTCCTGAACGTAGGATCGCAACGTCTTGGCGAGCTTCGCTTCGGTCGCGTCCGCGTCTTTCGCTCGCTCGGCGCACGTCAGAAAGAGGGCGTCGAACTCCACGGGCACGCCGGAATCCAGAAGGTCCGACTCCGTCACGACGGTGCAGCGGTAGCCCTCTCCCAGGGCGTTCAGAAGAGCGGCCATGTCGTCGTAACCCCCTGCGGTCACGGCCAGTTTGAGCGGTGCGGCGGGCGTCGCGCCGGGGGGCGTCGAGGGGCCCGACCCGACCGCGACGGGCCGGTTCGAGAGTCCGCGGTCGACCCGGTAAACGATCAGGAGCGAGCAAATGAGGACGCAGAGGACCGTCGCGTCGACACAGAGGCGGGTGATCCGTTCCATGGGGGGCTCGCGATGTCTGGAGAAGGGGACGGAGGACGGGTCACTGTCCTTCCAGGCCCTGGGGATCTTCGGGAGCCTGGACGGAGGTGAGTCCCTGGGGATCGATGACGCCCGTCACGAGCAGGCCGGCCAGGGCCGCGGTGATCAGGAGGATTCCAACCGCCAGCGTCGCGAGCAGCGCTCCGCCTTGACCGCTCCCGATCGTCGGATCCTGAGTCGCCGACGGCCCCGAGGCGGAGGAGGACGCGGCGGTTCCTCCGACCGCGAGTTCCGGGATCGTCGCGGCGGATTGCCAGGAGTCGAAACCGTCTCGCCAGACCAGCGTGTCGGCGGGGGCCTGACCACTTTGAAACAGGGCTTTGAGACTGCTCGCGGTGACGGGACCGGCGGTATCCAGGCCGTTGCTCACGTAATGCCAGTGCGCTGGCTCCTCGATCGGATTGGGATCGCGATCGGGAACGGGATCTCCTCGCCTGCGGCCCCGGAAGAGGTCGGGGATCGAGTCGGCGGCCACCCAGGACATGGGGTCGGCCGGGTCGGTCGAGACCCTGGTGATCCTGGAAATGGAGCTGCGCTTGACGAGCTGCTGGAGCGCCGCGAACGAGTACGGCCCGGTGACCCTGCCACGGTCGCGAACGTAATAGCTCGGTTCGGTCATCGTCGTTGGAGTCTCCGGCATGCCGTCAGGCCGTGGTCACTCATCAAATCCGGGAGGTCCGCCCGCGAAGAGCGGCCGGCCCTCGACGGGCCGTACCCCGGCTTCGATCCGGTTGACCGCCCCATCGCCAAGCGAGCCGAACTTCCGCCAGCGCTTGCCTCCTCCGCGGATCGGCTCGGCCGCCCAGAGGCTCGCGCCTCGGAGCGAAGGAGGGACCTCGCCCAACTGACAGGTCCAGACGCCGGCGGAGGTCTGCCGGAGCCATCCGACCGGGAAAAGTTCTCGCGTGAACAATTCGTGAAGTTCGCCCCGTTCCTTGATCGCCCGCGCGAGGACCTCGGAGAACTTGAGCCGACTGGTCAGGCTCGTCGCCTCGCGACGCGCCTCCCGAGCGCCCTCGTTGTCGGGGTCTTTCCAGTCCGCCACGTCGTTGACGCCCTGAAGCCGCTTGAGGTCGGCCGCCAGCGCGACGCGCAGCGGCTCGCTTCCCTGGGACGCCAGCCTGGCGACGTCCCGCAAGGTCCTGGCCTGAAGCAGCGGATCGATCTCCTTGTTTTCCCGGAACGACTGAAGGATCTGAACCATCGTCTCCTCCCAGGGCGCTTCCTCGTCGTTTTCCAGCAGGTCCCTCGCCTGGGCCGCGAGGCCGTGCTGGGCGGAGCGATCGATCGGAGCTATGATATCCTGAGAGTTGATGAACGTCACTATATCTCCATTGTTATCGCGCTTCCCTTCGTCCTTGAAGACGATGACCTTGTGCAAATTCAATTGTCTCAAGTCGATCATGGGATCGCTAATCGTGTAATACCGACGATCTTTCATTAATTTGATGACGAATACTTTCATTATTGGTTCGTTGAACAGCTCCAGCAGGTCCTTTCGCGCCTTGTCGCGTCTGGCGACGGCGTCGCAAGCGGCGAGGAGTCGCTCGGCGACGGCCCTGGAAAGGCCGTCCTTGTGGTTGTCGAGATAGCCACGTAGCGATCGGGTGATCGCCTCGACGTCGCGAGGCAACGACTTGCCCTCGGTTTTCCATTCGTTGAGGAGCGAGGACCAGGCGAAGGCGTCCCGCCAGAGGGCCAGTTCCTGTTCCTCCGTCATCGCGGACTTGAGCTGGCTGGCGGCGGGCGTGTCGGGGTGGCGCTGGAGGAATTGCTGGACCGCGGCGAGGTAGACGTCGGCGACGGGCCGCGGCTGGTCGGGATCGGGGCGAAGGGCCTGGGTGATCCGCGCCTCGTCTCGTTCCTGATCGGCCCGTTCGCCCAGTGTTTTTCGGAGCGAGTCGATCTTCTCGCCGAGCCCGTTCACGGCCTCGCGGTGCCGCGATCCCTCGGAGATCGACTTGGCCAGCGCGACCTGTCGGCGCGCCAGGTCCTCGGCGGACTGGATCAGTTCCTTGGTGGGCGTGGTTCCTCCCAGGAGCAACTCGAACGCGCCGACCTCCTTGTCGATCGCGGCGACGTCGGGGTCGAGCTTCCTGTCGAGGATTTCCAGGTCCTGAGCCGCGCGTTCGGAACGCTGGCGGTCCAGGTCGGCGACGCTGGCTTTCTCGGCGGGGGACCAGGCCAGGGCTCTGGCTTCCTCCAGACCCTCGGGATCGGGATCGCCGAGGTCGGCGGCCAGGGCCCTGGTCATCCAGGACTTGAAGTCCTCGACGCGTTTGCGTTCGACCTTCGCCGCCTTGACGGTCGACTCGCGAATCGCGACGAGTTCGGTGGAGGAGGCGAGGGCCGGGTCGGTCCGTTCGATCTCTTCCAGCCGAGCGAGCGCGGCGTCGAACTGGCGGGCGTCGGTCAGTTTCGCCAGGTTGGCCGACTCGGTCTCGATGCGCGTGCGCAGGGCCGCTCGCCAGGCTTGCCAGCCCATGAGCGCCGCCGTCGTGGCCATCGTGAGGCCAAGGACGGCGGCCACCAGTTTCCTGCGACGGCTGGACCCCCGCTCCAACTTCAAGAGTTGGGCGTCCAGCCGCTTTCGGAGCGGTTCGGGCAGTGCGCCGAAACTTCTCGCGCTGGCGGCGAGGGTTCGGAGTTCCCTGGCGGTGGTCGCCGGCGCTTTCAGGGCGTCTTCCAGGGCGGCCAGGGCGTTGGCGCGATTCTCGGCTTCCTGGCGTTCCGCGTCACGCTGAGCCAGCCATCCCAGGGCGCGACCGGCGCTGGCGACGACCGGGTCGCCCGCCTGGGGTTTGGCGATCGCGATCGCCTCGTCCCATTGGGCCTTGGCGGCCTGACCCGCGACGGTATCTCCGAGGGATTCCGCCAGCGCGAGACGTTCGGCCAGTTCCGGAAGTTTCCGGTATTCGATTTCGCGGCGGAGCCGGTTGGCTCGCTTGCGAAGGCGGTTGACGCTCTCGGACGCGGGGCGGTCTCGCCATTCGGTGGTGGCCATCTCGTGGGCGAGGGCCTCGAGCGTTGCCAGGTCGAGGGTTCGTTCCGCCTCGGCGGCTTCCGCCTCGATCTGGGGGAGACGGGCCTGCTGGTAGGTTCGGATATCGTCTTCCCAGATCGTGTTGCCCCGGTCGGCCACCGCCAGTTTTTCGAGCTGTGCGATCCGAGGCCCGAGTCCCGCGCGGCAGAGCGCCAGCCTTCGGTGTTCGCGGAGCAAGCTGGCGATCGGGTTCATCTCGGCGAAGGCCCGGTCCAGGGCCTCGGCCGACTCGAGGAACAGCGGCACCGGCACTTCCAGGCCGACGTCCTGGGTGAGCCTGACCCAGTCGGGGGCTTCCTCGAACTCCAGGAAGCCGATCAGGGGCAGGAGCTTCGGCTCTTCCTCGGCCGCGTGAATCGCCTCGGTGGTGAGACCCGCGTTGAGCAGGCGCTCGCAGTGCTTGAGCCTTCGGTTAGTCTCCGAGCAGGCTTCCGCGTACTGTTTGGCCAGCCTCGAAAGTTCCAGGAAATCGTCGGACCCCGCGGCGGGAGCCAGGCCAAACCCGCTGCCGCCGGTGCCGTTCCCATTGCCGTCACGGTCCATGGCGCGGAGGGTCGCTCGGATCTCATCGACGACCTGATGGATCTCGGGCATGCGGACGCCTCCTCGGGAAATCCGGGCCTGGGCTCAATTCGGGTCGTACCCGATCCTCGCGATTTCGAAGTCGATCCCCGGCACCTCCGGGGAGGCCTTCAACGCCAGCGTGAATCTCAGTCGCGATCGAGTGAGCAGCCCGTCGAGGGTCGCGATCTGTCGTTTCACGATCTCGCGTCTTTGGCCTTCCTTCCTGGTGAATCGCTTCGGGTCTCCCGATTCTTTCGCTTGCTTGAGCTCCTCTTCTTCTTTCCGTAACTTCGATCTTATCTCGGACAGGGTGTTCTTGCTCGGTTGAATTCTGAGACGGATCTCCGAGGTCTCCGCCTTGGAATCCACGGCCGGCTCGCCGAGCGGTTTCATCAGAGCGAGTTCGAACTTGATCCGCCGTTCCGGAACGTCGCGGTGATCAAAGTCCAGGGCTCCCCTCGCCTGGACGTCCGTCTTGTCTGGCTCCAGCGTGATCGTCTCGATGACCTTTTCGGTCGCGGGAGGCTGGGCCGATTCCTTGGCTTTTTCCCGAGCCTTCTCGTCGGATCTCGGCGATCCTCCCGCGGCCGCGCCGGACTCCGCCGTCGGAACGGTCTCGACAAGCTCGATCACCGCGCGATTGAACCGAATCGGCGCTTTCGGTCGTAATTCGTGGAGAGACTTACCCACCCGCGTCCAGAGGAGTCGTTTTTTCAGGATCGTCTCATCCACCACGAGGTTTTTCTTGCTCGCGGCGGCACCTCGGGGCTTGTCGGGCTGTTCCTCATCCATCTCATTCGGCTTGAATATCGAGACCGCCTGATCGATCAACGGGGCTCTGAGAACGTGGTACGTCTCTGGAGCGCGTTCCGATCCCGTGACGACGAGCACCGCGTCGCTCATCGCCATCGCGTGCCCTCGAATCGAGGGACGAACCCAGACGTTCGTTCCCCACTCGGCCCAGTGCATCTGGATGAACTTGTTGACTTGCTTGAAGGTCGCGATCGGTTCCACCGTTCGCTTCGAGCTTCCGTCCTGGAGGTATCGGGAATACACCTTCAAGGCGTTCCCCTCGGTCTCCGTCTCGACGCC
>JBFWRA010000304.1:0-5771 GCA_050249155.1 Isosphaeraceae bacterium
TATCGCGACGTCCTCAAGAACGGGGTCACCGAGGACGAATTGACCCAGGCCAAGAACAAGGTCCTCTCCCGTTCCGTGCTTCGAAGCGAGCGCCCGATGGGGAGACTCGCCTCGTTGGGATTTCACTGGACCTACCGTCGCGAATACCTCACCGTGACCCAGGAGCTGGACGCCCTGAACAAGGTGACCCTGGGCGACGTCCGACGAGTCCTGGACCGCTGGCCCCTGCTTCCCTTCTCGCTGGTCACCGTAGGCCCAACCACCGAGGTCAAGCCCCCGTTCTGATCGCGCGGATCGAATTCCGGGTCCCTCGACCAGTGAGACCCCCCGCGTTCTCGAATCGAGACGGGATGGCCGGCACCGTCCGTCATCCAGGGGACCCTCGCCCCCACGCCCCGAAAATCGCGTCCTTTGCCCTTGCAAGGGGGCCTGAGAGACGTGCATAATCACGCGATGCGCGGTCGGACCCCCAGGTCGGACCGCCCTTTTCGCTTTTCCAGGTCACGGGATGAACGGGGACTAACCGGTGCCGCGAACGGTCCGGACGTCCGCGACGTCGGGATGAACGCCCCCGCCGGGCCAGACCCGAGGGAGTCGGAGTCCCACGATCCCATCATTTTGTTGGACCGCCCCCCGAACGTAACCAAAGGGGGCGGGGATAAGGCGACGCCATGGCGGACGCGGTCAAGATCCAGGCTGAGGCGCGCGACCCGGCCAAGAACAAGGGAACGGGTAGCAGGGCCGCCCGTCGCCTCCGAGGGCAGGGCCGAATCCCCGCCAACATTTACGGTCACAACCAGGCCAACGTTCCCGTCTCGGTCACCCGGGACGCCGTCTGGGAGATGATCAAGAAGTCGGTGCACCTCGCCGAGATCAGCGTCGGCGGCACGACCGAGACCGTGCTGGTCCGGGACGTCCAGTGGGACCACCTGGGCAAGGAGATCATCCACCTCGACTTCGCCAGAGTCAGCGCCGACGAGACCGTCGAAACCGAGGTCCGGCTTGATTACAAGGGAACCGCCCCCGGGGTCGCCGAGGGTGGCGTTCTCGAAATTCTGATCCACGAGATTGGGGTGACCTGCCGAGCCGCGGCGATTCCCGACGTCATTCGCGTCGACCTCGGAAATCTCCATTTGAACCAGGGCTTTCACGTCAAGGACCTGGTTCTCGCGCCCGGGGTCACCGCCAACGCCGATCCCGAGACCCTGCTGGCCCACGTCGTGACGCGCGCCGCCGAGGCCGAGGAGACCGAGGCGGAACCGACGGACCAGCCCGAGGTCATCAAGCCCGAGCGGAAGGATAAGGAGGAGTAGCCGCGAGGCGACCCCCGGCGGGCCCAACGAACCCGATCCGGTGAGCCGATTCGTCAGTTCGTGACGTGACGTCCGCCCGAGGCGCGTTCGTAGACTCATGAAACTCGTCGTCGGACTGGGCAACCCAGGAAGCAAGTACGAAGGGACCCGGCATAACATCGGGTTCGAAGTCATCGATCGGCTCGCCGAAGGAGGGTCCGGAGCCCGGTTCACCCGCAAGTTCGACGGACTCTTCGCCGAGACCGAGATCGACTTCGAACGCGTCTCGCTCCTGAAACCTCAGACGTTCATGAACCTCAGTGGGCGAAGCGTCGGCCAGGCTCTCCGGTTCTATAAACTCGATCTGGCCGACCTGCTGGTCTGCTGTGACGACCTGACCCTCCCTTTGGGGAAACTCCGAATCCGTGGCGGCGGTTCCGACGGTGGACAAAAGGGTTTGAGAGACATCACCACCACGGTCGGCTCCGAGTCGTTCGCCCGACTCCGAATCGGCGTCGGTGAGCGCGGTCAACTCGACGCGGCCGACTTCGTCCTCAGTCGATTTCGACCTACGGAACGCCCCGCCGTGGATGACGCTCTGATCCTGGCGACCCAGGCCACCGCCGTTTGGGCCAAGCAAGGAGTCGCCGCCGCCATGAATCGATTCAACGGCCCCACTCCACTCGCGTGATCCTGGAACGCGACCCTTGACCGATCACCAGACGCAGTGCAACCATGCGGAATCGACGGGGACAGGCGAAGGGTTCGTGGCCCCACCTCGCCCAACCATGACGTGACGCGATCACCGAATGGCCCCCCCGCGACCCCAGGGTGAGACGCCTCCCGCGACTCGCCAAAATCGAATCGACCCGACCCGAGGCCACGCACCGCCAGAGACGCGGAGGAACGGCATTGCCAGTTAACACGTACGAAGCGATGTTCCTGCTCGATAGCTCCAAGGCCGCCGTCTCCTGGGACGACACGGTCAAGCACGTTCACGACATCCTGGCCAAGCACAACGCCGAGATCGTGGCCAGCCGCCAGTGGGACGAGCGCCGGCTCGCCTACGCCGTCGAAGGCCATAAAAAGGGTACGTACCTGCTGACCTACTTCAAAACCGAAGGGGCCAACCTCAAGGAGATCGAAGCCGACTGCCGGCTCTCCGACGTGATCCTCCGCGACCTGATCCTTCGGGTTCACCCCAAGCTCATCGACCACCTGATGAACCAGGCGATGACCTCCAACCCAAATTTCGAGGAGGAAAACGCCCGGGAGGAGGAACAGGAGGAACGCCCCCGACGACGTCGACGAGACGACTGAGCGACCATCCCCCGAAGCCAGTCGCCCGATCGCTCGCCAGCGGATCGACGCTTGTGAGCGGGGATGGAATGTGATAGCTTCTCCTAGGGAACACCCGTTTACGCCCGGATCGCCCGACGACACCCGGCGTGGGACCCCAGAGAACGCCAAGACTCGTTTCGGGGGAGGTGGCGGCATGGCCGACTTGAACAAGGTTTTTCTGATGGGTCGACTGACGTTCGACCCCGAGCTACGCCGGACCCCCAGCGGGACGGCCGTCGCCGAACTCAGGCTGGCGACCAGCCGCACCTGGACCGGCCGCGACGGTGATCGTAAGGAAGAGACCCTCTATATCGACGTGACCGTCTGGGACCGCCAGGCCGAAACCTGCTGCCAGTACCTTCGCAAAGGCAGCGGGGTCCACGTCGAAGGTTACCTGAAAATGGACACCTGGGACGACAAGACGACCGGCGAGAAGAGGTCCAAGGTCAAGGTCCAGGCGGAGCGTGTGCAGTTCCTCGACCGGCGCGAGTCCTCCGGGGCCGCTCAGGGCGAGGACGATTATTCGGGGAGTTCCTACCGCGAGTCGGGTTCGGCCCCGGCGGCCTCCCGACGCTCCTCGCCGGCTCCCGCCCCAAGCCTCGACCCTCAGCCCCGGAGCGGCGGCGTCGGCAACGGCTCCTCCCGGGGAGGATTCGGCTCGGCTGGCTCCGGTCCCGCCTCCAGCCCCCGACGCCCTCCGCCTGAACCCGAGCCCGTTGGCGATGATGACGAGGACATCCCGTTCTAAGTCGAACCAAACCGAACCGAGGCCGACCCGGTCGCGTCGCGGTGTTGAGGAGCGGGGCGGTACGAACCGACTGTGAGAGGAGTGAGCGCGACGATGGCCAAGATGACCGATAAGAAACCCGCCAAGCCCAAGCCCAAGGTCAAGGCGAAGAAAACGACCAAGACCACCGCCAAGGGCGCCGCCACCAAGACCGTCGCCACCGCCCCAGCGGTCCGGCAGCCCGGCGTCGAACGACGCCATAACCATCCCACCCGGGCCAAGCACGGACACATGGAGGTCTTGCTGACCCATGCCGTTCCCCACTTCGGCCAACCGGGAGATCTCGTCAAGGTCCGCCCTGGCTTCGCCAGGAACTACCTCCTTCCCCAGGGCCTGGCCACCTTCGCCACGCCACATAACCTCCGGATCGTCGAGAAGCACCGCGAACGGCTCCGACAGCTCGAGGAAGCCAAGCGCGCCGACCTCGTCAACCTCGCCGCGCAGATCGCCCAGCGCGCCTTGACGATCGAGGCCAACGCGAACGCCGAGGGGCATCTCTACGGCTCGGTCAACGCCGACCAGATCGCCGGACTCCTCCGCGCCGACAATTTCCCAATCGAAGCCGAGAACGTCAAAATCGAGGGCCCGCTCAAGGAACTGGGTCTTTACACCATCAAGCTCCACCTCGGGCAAGACGTCGACACCGAGGTCAAGCTCTGGGTGGTTCCGACCCACACCGAAGACGCGCCAGGCTGAGCTGATTCGATCGCCTGAAGTTGACGCGATCGCGGGGGATGGGGATAGATTCCTCCCCATCCCCCGCGAACGCGCGCGAAGCGTCCGCTCCGCTCGGGCCTGACACCTCTCTCCCGAGACCAACCGCGATCTCTTCGCGCCCCACTTCCTCGGCCCGCGGCGAACTCCTTGAGATCAAGCGCTTTGCGCCGCGTCGTCCGCGATCTACCCGGGTCTGGTCCTTTTTTTTTGCTGGCCCCCGCGCGAGGATGCCGATACGATTGTTCAGATAGCGGCGGAACGATCGTGGGATCGTCTCCAGTCTGGTCGTCCGTCCAGGAGAGCGCGTCGGGCTCGTTCGATAGGGTACAATCCCTGGAGGGGGCTTCGTCGCCAATCTCCGGCCCATTCCCCAGGACGGGAGTCGGGCGGTTTCGGCACTGGCTCCGACGGAGTGTCGACGATCATGGCCGGCGTGAACAACGGACACGGGCTCACGAACGGAAATGGCCACGGAAACGGCCATGGCCACGCCTACGGCTCTGGGGCTGGAACCAGTACCGGGGGGCGTGGTGGGCGAAACGACGCGGCGACGTCGCTTGGAGACCGTCTGCCTCCACAGAACCTCGAAGCCGAACAAGGGGTTCTCGGGAGCATCCTCCTGGACAACGACGTGCTCCATGAGGTCGTGGGCACGATCAGCGTGGACGACTTCTACCGGGACGCGCATCAGATCATCTTTCGGGCCATCCGAGACCTGTACGACCTTGGCAAACCGATCGACGGGATCACCCTCGCCGACGAGTTGAACCGTCGCGACCAGTTTCTATTGATCGGGGGCGAGGACTACCTCTCGGAGGTGATCGCGAGCGTCCCCCACTCCGCCAACGCCAAGGCGTACGCCCAGATCGTTCGACAGAAGTCGATCAGCCGGCAACTCATCGAGAGCGCCAACGACATCCTGCGCGAGGGGTACTCGAACAACTACACGGCCGAGCAGCTCCTCGAAGGAGCGGAGCGCCGGATCTTCACCATCGCGGAAGACCAGACTCGAGGCGAGACCGTCGAGCTTCGCGACGTGGTAACGCTCGCGATGGACCGGATCGCCGCCCGTTCCGAGTCGCGACACCCCGTCACCGGGGTTCCGACCGGGTTCATCGACCTTGACGACGTCACCGGCGGATTCCAGCCCGAGCAACTCATCATCCTGGCGGCCAGGCCCAGCATGGGCAAGACCGCGATGGCTCTAAACATTTGCGACCACGCCGCCGTGAACACGAAGATTCCTTCACTCTTCGTGAGCCTGGAAATGGGCAGGATCGAACTGGCCGAACGGCTGCTCTGCGCCCGTTCCCGAGTCGACGGGCACAAGCTCCGGACCGGGCAAAACCTCGGCACCCGAGAAATGACCCTGCTGGGCAAGGGCTATGAGGAATTACGGATCTCCCCCCTGTTCATCGACGACACCCCGGCCCGCAACATGCTGCACATCACCGCCAACGCGAGGCGGTTGAAGCTTCGGCAAAATCTCGGCCTGATCCTGGTCGATTACATCCAGCTTGTCGATTCCGAGGACAGTCGCGATAGCAGGCAAGAGCAGATCGCCAAGATCAGCCGACGTCTCAAGACCCTCGCCCGAGAGCTTCAGGTTCCCGTCATCGCGCTTTCGCAGCTCA
>JBFWRA010000305.1:0-5763 GCA_050249155.1 Isosphaeraceae bacterium
GGTCGTCCAGGCGGCGTGCTCGGCGGCGTCGATCGTCGCGTCGCGAGCGGAATCACCGACCGCCAGCAGCGCCCTCGCGTCGGCGGGACGTTCCTGGAATCGGACGAGATTCGCCTGATAAACCTCGCGGAGAACGGTTCGTTCCTCGGCCCTGGGCGCTCGGCCGACGGCCAGGCGATAGGTCCACTCGATCCGCCCATCCTCATCCTTGACGTCGGGCCGGTCGTGAATGACCCGCTCGGCGAGCGCTCGCGACGCCTCCACATGCGTGGGATCGTTCATCAGAACGAGGGCTTGCAGCGGGGTGTTCGTCCTGGCGCGGCGGACGGTGCACGTTTCCCGGTCGGGGGCGTCGAACGTCGAGAGGCTGGGGGGTGGCGAGGTGCGCTTCCAGAACGTATACATCGTGCGGCGATAGAGGTCTCTTCCCTCGCTCTGAACGTAGGTTTGCGCGGTCCAGTTCTTGCCGTCGGCCCGCGACATCAGTTCTTCCCAGAGGCCCGGGGGCTGGTAGGGCGAGACGCTCCTGCCGCCGATCTCGCCGTTGAGAAGCCCGCTGACGTACAACGCCTGATCGCGGATGGTCTCGGCCGAGAGCCGATAACGCGGCCCCCTGGCGAGCAGGCGGTCCTCCGGATCCAGCGCCAAGAGCGCGGGGGAGGCCGCGGAGGTCTGTCGATACGCGGCCGAAGTCACCATCAGCTTGAGAAGTCGCTTCACGTCCCAGGCCGTCTCCGCGGGCGACTCCGGCGACACGAATTCGAGGGCGAGCCAGTCGAGCAACCGCGGGTGACTGGGGGGCTCCCCTTGACTCCCGAAGTCCTCGGCCGTGAGCACGATCCCGGTCCCGAAGATCGACTGCCACAACCGGTTCACGGTGACCCGCGCCACCAGGGGGTTGGCCGGGTCGACCAACCAGCGGGCCAGGGCCAGGCGATCCGGCTTGACGCCATCCGGGAGCGGAGGCAGAAACGCCGGGACCCCTGGCTCGACCTTTTCCCCCTTCTTGTCGTAGGCCCCTCGGATCAGCATGAACGTGTCACGCGACGCGGACATCTCCGACATGACCATCGCCGTCGGGATGCGGCGTTCCAGTTCCGCCAGTCGTTGACGGGTCGCGTCGAGCCTGGCCTGAGTCTCCTTTCCCGATGGCCAGACCCGCCCTCGGAAGTACCGACGGATCTCCCCTTTCTGGGCTTCGGTGCGTGACTCGGCGGCGACCGCCAGAGCCTCGACCACTTCTTTGGGCCAGTCGCTCCGCTCCTTCGCGTCGGAGGTCGTCAGTGATCGCTCCAAGTCGGCCTGAGCCTGGTCGGCGGCGGGGTCGGCCTCGTCGAGCGTGGCCAGGAGCCCGGCGGCCTCGGCGTTCAGGTGGTCGAGTTCCGCCTGTTGCTCGGGAGTGGGCGCCTTGATGAATGGGACGGCGTTACCCTTGGAGCCGTCGAGCCCTTTTTCCGGGACGTTGTTGAAGAACGCGTAGAACTGGTAAAAGTCGCGCTGCGTGATTGGATCGAACTTGTGGTCATGGCACTGGGTGCAACCGATCGTCAGGCCAAGCCAGACGGTTCCCGTCGTGTTGACTCGGTCCACCACGTACGCGGTGTGGTACTCCTCCGGGATCGCGCCTCCCTCGAACGTGATCATGTGATTGCGATTAAATCCACTGGCGATCTTCTGTTCGAGCGTCGCGTTGGGAAGGAGGTCCCCGGCGATCTGCTCGACGGTGAATCGATCAAAGGGCAAGTTGCTATTATAGGCTTCGATCACCCAGTCCCGCCAGCGGGTCATGTCGCGGCCGGAGTCGATGTGGTAGCCGTGGGTGTCGGCGTATCTCGCGGCGTCGAGCCAGTCCTGGGCCATGCGTTCGCCGAATCGGGGAGAGGCGAGCAATCGGTCGACCAGGCGTTCGTAAGCGCCTGGTTTCTCGTCGGCCAGATAGGCGTCGACCTCGTTTGGGGATGGGGGCAGGCCGGTCAGGTCGAGAGTCAGGCGACGGATGAGCGTGGCCCTGTCCGCCTCGGGAGAGGGCCGGATTCCGCGCTCTTCCATGCGCGCGAGGAGAAATCGGTCGATCGGATTGCGGCACCATTCCGCGGTGTTCACTTCGGGCGACGCGGGCCGGACGGGCGTTTGAAAGGCCCAGTGCTCCTGGTATGCGGCCCCCTGGGCGATCCAGTCGCTCAGCAGTCGCTTCTCGGGATCGGTGAGCGGCTTGTTGGTGGAAGGGGGGGGCATGACGAGCCCCTTCCGCTTCGACATGATCCGCTTGACCAGCGTGCTCGCCTGGACGTCCCCTGGCACGATCGGCGGATTTCCCGAGTCGGCGGGGCCGACGGCCTGTTCCCGGACGTCCAGGCGGAAGCCTCCCTCGCGAACCTCGGCGTCAGGTCCGTGGCAGGCGTAGCATTTATCCGCCAGGATGGGGCGAATCTGACGGTCGTAGTCGACCCTCGACGTCGCGTTCCTGGGCTCCTCGGCGAGGGTTCCCATCGTCGGTGGGCCCAGGATCGCCAGTAGCAGGGCGAGACCGGTCGAGAGTTCGGGTCGTCGGCGCATCGCGAGGGTCTCTTGGATCGTGGGGGCGGGAGGGCCTCGTGGCCTGGCTCTCGCCCGATTATCGGTCCACCTCGCCCCTGGTTGCAACGTCTGACCCGGGTTGGTTCCGGACGAACTTGAGGGGATCACTTCCTCCAGGACCAACGGCCTCAGAGGTTGAACTCGCGTCTCCAGCCGGCCGCCCTGGACCAACCCCCTGCGTTGGCTCCCTGGTTGGAAGGCGAGGGAGCGGAGTTGGCGCTCAGATCGCAGGCGGGGACGTCGACCTGTTGGAGCCTCCGACCGAGTTCCTCGTCGTCCAGGCCGAGCCATCGTGAAAACCAGCCTCGGTTTCTCGACGCCCAGGCGAATCCACGGCGGGCCAGGGGAAGTAGCGCGGGCGATCCGAGACGCAGCGCCCACTCCCGGTAGTCGCGAAGGGCGTAGAGCACCATGACCCAGGCGGAGCCCCCTCGATAAACCTCACCCGCGTCCGAGACGACCACGAGTTCCTCGGGTGGGTCGCGGACCGCGAGAGTGGGAAACGTCCGACGGGCGGCCTCGGAGGTCGCCCCGAGGAAGACGACTTCCACGAACGTGGCCTGATCCTCAACCCAGCGTCTGGCCCAACGACAGAGCCCGCATTGATCGTCGTGGAGCACGTAAAGCCGTTTCACGAGAACGCCTTTCCAGTGAGGTCGCGGGCCGCGACACTCGCTCGCGGCCCGTGATCGTGGGGGATCAGCTCTGGTAGGTCGCCACGGGTTCGACGAACCCGTCGGGCGGAACGGGAGGCTTGGCGTGTCGGATCGTGCCCCGCTTCCTCATCTTCGAGAAGAGGAAGAGGTTGAAGAAGTGCATCACGCCCAGAACCAGCAAGACCAGCCCGACCTTCGTGCTCAACGTCTCGATCGCGGTGGCCAGATCGGTCGGCTTGCCGCCGTACTTCAGGGCGAGCGTCACGTAACCGACGTTGATCAGGTAAAACCCAACGACGAGGAGGTGGTTGACCGAGTCGGCCAGTTCCGAATGCCCTCCAAACGCGTCGACGAGGAAGACCCTGCCATTCCTGGAAAGCGTCCGGGCGACCCAGACGGTCAAGGCGACGCTGAGCGACAGGTAACCCACATAGGTCCAGACCACGAACCCTTGCTCGAACATCGTGTCCTCCACCCGACGTCGTCGGGGAGTGTCAATCGTTCCAGGCCAAGGGGCCGCGTCACGCCCTGTGACGACCCAACCCGGCCCGCTCACAGGCCTAAGAACCGCGAGGAAATCGTGTCGTTAACCGGCCAGGTCGAAAAAACCGCGAAGTGTCCAGGTTCGGGATCGCGAGCGGTCTTCATGCCGATCCGATATACTGGTCGCCAAGGTGGTCGGTGGACCTGGGGAAACGCGGGTGATGTGGCCAGACGCCGAGGAAACCCGGGACTTGCTCCATCGCATCGCGCGCGACGAGGAAGGGGCGGTCGATCGCCTCTGGGCGAGGCACCGGGAACCGTTGCGACGCATGATCGGGCTGCGGATGGACCCGGCGTTGAGGCGGCGAGTCGACGCCAGCGACGTCGTTCAGGACGCGCTGGTCCGGGCGAGCCAACGCCTGGAAGACTACCTGAGCGACCCGTCCGTTCCCTTTCACGTCTGGTTGGGGGGAATCGCCCGAGACCAGCTCATCGACCAGCACCGGCGGCATCGAGTGGCCGGGCGTCGGAGCATCGACCGCGAACGCCCGATCGACGGCGCGGGAGGGCCGTTCGCCGACCGGTCCTCAATCCAACTCGCCGCCCAACTTCGCGACCCAAACCCGACTCCCGCCGCCGAGGCGCTCCGCCAGGAACTTGGGAGACGCTTCGCGGAGGTCTTCGATCGACTCGATCCCGACGATCGCGAGATCCTCGCGCTGCGGCACCTCGACAGCCTGACCAATGGCGAGGCCGCCCAGGCGTTGGGATTGAGCGCGTCCGCCGCGGGCATGCGCTATCTTCGCGCCCTGAGGCGACTTCGGGCGATTCTGGGCGAGTCTCCCTCCACGATGACCAGGGTGCGCCGATGAGCGCGGAAGGGGATGACGTTCGGCTGGCCCGGTTAATCGAGACGCTGACGGACGACCTGCGACGGGGCCGTTCGCCGGACCTGGAGCGCGCGACGAGGGAAAATCCGGACCTCGCCCCGGAGCTTCGGGAGCTCTGGGAGGCGGTCGTCCTGGCGGAGGAGGTCGCGCGTTGGGCGTCGACCGAGGTTGAGAGGGACGATTCGGCCGAAACGACCGCGCACTGGGTCCCCGGCGACGCGGCTTTCGATTCCTGGTCGCGGATTCCAGGTCCCCAGTGGTGCGCTTCCGACGACGAAAAAAATACGTGTGAATTGATTCGCGAGATCGGCCGGGGGGGCATGGGTGTGGTCTACCTGGCCAGGCACGCTGGAACGGGTCGCCTGGTCGCCGTCAAGCGCATGCTGGGCGGGGAACGCGCCCGTTCCGAGGACCTCGCCCGGTTCCGCCAGGAATCCCTGGCGCTCACGAGGCTCCAGCATCCCAACGTTCTTGGCCTGTTCCACTCGGGAACCCATCAGGGCGAGCTCTACCACGTCCTTCCATACGTCGACGGGACGACCCTGGCCCGACGGCTGGCGCAAGGGCCCTTGCGCGACGTCGAGGCCGCTCGTCTGATTCAGGACGTCGCCAGGGCCGTCCACCATGCGCATCGTTGCGACGTCTTGCACCGCGACCTGAAGCCCTCGAACATTCTGATCGACCGGGAGGGCCGACCGTTCGTGAGTGACTTCGGGCTGGCGAAGGTGAGCCGGACGGGTCACGGTCCCGACCTCACACCCTCGGGCGCCGCGTTGGGCACTCCAGGTTACATGGCCCCGGAACAGGCCAGGGGGACCGTCGGGCCCGCGGCCGACGTTTACGGCCTAGGGGCGATCCTCTATCACGCCCTGACGGGACGACCGCCGTTTCAGGCTTCCACGCCGCTGGATACGTTATTGCTCGTTCTCGAACAGGAGCCGGTTCCGCCTCGGGTGCTCAACCCCACGGTCAGCCCCGACCTGGAGATGGTCGCGCTCAAATGTCTGCAAAAGGACCCCTCGCAGCGTTACGACTCGGCCGAGGCGCTGGCGGACGACCTCCGGGCGTTCCTCGACGGCGAGGTGATCTCGGCACGCTCGACCAGCATCCGCGCGCTCGCGGGTCGAATGCTGGGTGAGACGCACCTCGCCCCGGTC
>JBFWRA010000306.1:0-5758 GCA_050249155.1 Isosphaeraceae bacterium
CACCTCTGACGCCATGTTGCGCGGGCCTTTCGAAGTGGTGGACGGCGGCCGGTCGGGTCAGGGAACGGGGGCCTTCGCCGCTTCGGTCACCGCGCGGAGGGCGTCGGCGGCGGCTTCAATCCGCGAGGCGAGCAGGGGGGATTGCGCCTCCATGAGTTTCGCGTCGGCCTCGAGCACCGCCTGACGCACGCCTGGCAAGGGCCACGAGGCGTATCCGGTCGTGAGTCCTGGTGCGAAGATCGCGTGCTTGAACCAGGGACGTCCAGGAAGTCCTTCTGGAAGCAGGAACGCCCGCTCGACCCGTTGGAGCGCCGCGTTGACGGATTCCAACCTGGCTGGTTCGATCGTCTCGCGTCCGGCGAGTTCCCTCGTCGCGAGGTCAGCCGCCTCGGCCTCGGCCTGAAATCGCTGGATCGCCCGCTGGATCAGGGAAAGCCCGACAAGTTCGAGTGGGGAATTCGACCCGGGTGCGGAGGCCCGGTTGCGACGGGTGACGATCCGTCGAAGGTCGTCGAGGTGGTCGCGGAGAGCCTGAGCGTAGGGCTGGAAGGTCAATGGCAGGACGTCCGCGCCCGCCGCTCGCATCGCGATCAGGGTGTAAAGCCTCGCGGCGGTCGTGTGGGTCAAGTATTCCGGGTCGCAAAAGGTCTCCATCCAGTAAACGTTGTCAAAGATCGAATGATAGACGCCGTAACGGCCCGTGAACCCCACGTCGACCGCCGGGATTCCCAGGTTGTCAAGAAACGCGGTGTAGTCCGAGCCCGAGCCCAGCGGGTTGAGTTGTGGCGCGAAGGTCGACTCCTCGGCGGGATTGTCGAGGATCACCGGGGCGTTCGCCGCCCAGGCCGCTCGACGCTTCTCGATCCAGCCTTCGCGTAACGACTTTCCGGATCGTGGGTCCTGAACGCTTCCCATCGCGTCCAGCAGGAGGTCGCGGAGCGAGGGCACTCCGTCGAGGTCGAGTTCGTGTCCCGCGACGGCCGAGTCCACGTTCAGCAGCAACGCCGCCTTGGCGTCCAGGTCGCCGCGACGTTCCTCGGTCCACTCGGTCGATCCGACGAGTCCGTATTCCTCGGCGTCCCAGCTCGCGTAAACGAGCGTTCTCCTCGGCTTCCAGCCCGCCTTGACCGCCTCGCCGATGGCCCGGCAGGCTTCCAGGGTCGCGGCGGTCCCGCTGCTGGGGTCGACCGCGCCGTAGACCCAGGCGTCACGGTGATTACCGATCAGGATCCAACGATCCGGCTCGACCGTTCCCTTGATGGTGGCGATGACGTTCCAGATGGGCGTCACCTTGTATTCCATGTCGATGGCGAACTGAACCGACGCGGGTCCTGGGCCGACGTGGTAGGTCAAGGGGAGCCCCCCTTGCCATCCGGTCGGCGCGATCGGCCCACCGAGCGCTTCGAGGATCGGTCGGGCGGCGTCGTAGCTGATCGGCAGCGAGGGGATCGTGGCGAAGTAATCTTCCCGCTTCAGGCCGGTCGCCTTCTCCCAGTCCTCTATCGAGAGCACCTTCTCGGTCTGGGTCTTGCCGTCGGCCAGGAGCGTGTTTCGGTCAAATCCCTGGGGGCTGATGGTGAACCCGTTGACCGAGTCGATCGGCAAGCGCCTGGCCCCCTTGACGGACGGTCCGGCGGGGGTGGAAGGGTCTCCCGGGCCCAGTGAGAGGAATTGAACGCTTCCACGCTGGATGGCGCTGCCGGGGCGGAACGGCCCCTTGGGATAAACGTCGCCTTTGGCGTAGCCGTCGTCGATCGGGTCGGAGTAGATCAGGACGCCGCTGGCCCCTCGCTTCTGGGCGTTACGAATCTTCAGTCCTCGGAAGAGTTCCCCGTAACGGACCAGGACGATCCGATCCTGGACCGAGATTCCCAGCTTGTCGAGCGCCGCGAAGTCCTCGGGTCGGCCGTAGTTCGCGTAAACGACCTGTCCAGTGGCCGTTCCCGAGACGCCGTAGCCGTGGAAGGCGGGGAACGCCCCGGGGTCGGCCGAATCCTTGTCGAACGGGTTGGGGGCCTCGGTCACCGAGAGTTCCTTGAACTCGGGAAGCACCAACCTCAAATAGGGGGTGGTGGGAGCCCCTGGCCGACTCGTCGGTTTCGGATAATTCAGCATGACCTCATATTCGGCGATCTCGACGTTCCAGCCCCAGCTCTTCAGTTGATCGCGAACGAACAGGGCGGTCTGGTAGTCCGCCGGCGTGCCCGCCGCGTGTGGATCCTCGGTCAGGGTCCTGAGCAAGGCCCTGGCTTTCTCGGGAGTCGGCACGCGCAGCGCGATCTCCTCGGCCTTGATCTGGGCCGTTCGGGAGGCCGTGGCGAAGCCGAGCAAGGTCGGGGAGGACTCCTGACCCCGAGTCGCCGTTGAGGTCGTGAGCAGGGCGAGGGCCGCCAGCCCGATCACACGTCGAGACATGAGGAATCACCTTTCCGAGAGTCGGGCGCTTGACAGGTCCTCGCGAGCGGGGTCAGACTCTACCGCGTTCGATCCTGGCCGGGTTCCGAGGATACGCGGCCCTCGACTTCGATTCCAGTCCCGAGAGACCCGCGCATCATGCCTCCGCTGGTCATGGCCCTCATCCTGGTCGGGTTGGCGGCCGGCGAGCCCGACCTTTCGGATCTTGCCCAGCTTCGCCCGGCGGGGGTCCGGACCGTGGTGGTTCAGGGCGCGGGCCGCGACGCCCCCCAACGTGGTGGCGGGCGTGTTCTTCTCGATCGGGCGGGCCCGGGGATTCTGGAATCGCTCCTGATCGAGCCCGGCCCGTCGCGCGCACCGACGAGGCTCAGGGTGATTCGGGACGGTCGCGACGCGCCGACGCTCGATACGACGCTCGACGAACTCGCCGCGGGCCGGGTTCCAGGCTTCCCTCGACCGCTCGTCGGCGTCACCGCGGGCGTGTGCCATTCCGCGGTGCCACTCGCCTTCGAGCGGGGGCTTCGCGTCGAGTGGCTTGGCGAGGCTCCGGAGTATTACCGCATCGGCTTGCGAGTCGGCGGGCCATCCGAGGTTCCTCAGAAACCCGACGCGCTCGCGACGCTCTGGGCCCGTCCCGAGGCGAGGAGGGTCGAGGGTGAGGAGCCCGCCGAGTATCCGCTGGAGGTCGGCGCGCGAAGTTCGGCACTTTTCCTGCTTCCGACGGGGCCCCGAACGATTCGGTCGTTCGAGATCGGGCCCAGCCCGGAAACGGCCGACGCCTGGAAAACCGCCCGGCTTCGGCTGATCTGGGAGGGAGACGATCCAGAATCGCCAGGCGTCGACCTGCCCTTGGCCTCGATGTTTGGGAGGTACGGGGAACTCGGGATCTCGGGCTCGCTCATGCTGGACCAATCCGAGGGGGGCTCGTCGTGGCGGAGCCGGTTCCCGATGCCTTACCGCGTCCAGGGGATGTTGCGGATCGACACGGAACGCCCTTTGAAGGGGCGAATTCGGCTGAGATCCGTCGCGGGAGTCGACCGCGACGCAGGGTACTTCAGGGCGGCGAGCCACCCTCCCGACGAGGAGGGCCGAGGCCATCTGGTGGGGCTTCTCTCGGTCGGTGATCCGACCATCCCCGCGGCCAGGCTTTTCCTCGACGGAGACGACCTTGGCCCCTGGGACGCGGCACTGGGCCTTCCTCGAAGCGCGCGTGAGCCAGGAGAGCATGGGATCGTGCTAGGCTCATGGCATACGTCGGTTGGCGCGAATCGAAAAATCTGGGGGCGTTACCGCTGGATGGCGGCCGACCCGATGACGTACCATCAATCGTTGAGGCTCGAAGGGTCGTCGGGCCGCGCTGAGGATCGCCGCGACGTCGCGGGTTCTCGGTCGGCCTGGTTCTGGTATTCCGAATGGCCAGGGAATGGGCCGCCGGCGAACATCCGTTGAGGCGAGGCGGTCGCGTCCCCTCGGTTCGGTCCGGGCCCTTCACCGGGTCGACCGTTTTGGATCGCGTGACTGTTCCTTCCGAACGTGCCGGGCATCGGTCTCTTGACCAGGGGGGAAACATGAGTCTGTCGTTCACGGTCGGCGGCGCTCGTGGGACGTTCGACGAGGGGTTCGCCAACGAGGTGGCCGGCGTGCTGGACCACGCGTTTGGCGCGGAGGGGGAGTGGGAGGGCGTCCCCCCTCGTCATTTCGGCGAACTCGCCGGTTCAGGCTGGGGAGACCTTCAGCGCCGGGCCGTCGAGGAACTCGGGCCTGACGAGGCGGCCAATTTACTGGCCCTTGGCACGGAGGGCAGGGGCGTCTATCTACCGGCGAACGTGAGGGCGGTTTCGCTTCCCCTCTCCAAAGGGGAGGCCCTGCGTTGCGCCAGCTTGCCCGGCTTGCGTCGGGAACTCGCCGAGCTGGCCGAGCGTTGGGACTTGCCGCTGGATGACGAGGGCCTGAAGCGACTGCTCGACGTGACCCAGGACCCGGACGACGGGTTCGTCGCGGACTCGCCCGAGATCCTGGTCTTCGCCCGATTGGCGTTGGCGGCCAATGAGGCGGTCCGAAAAGATTGCCCCCTCTGGGTCGTCGGGCTGGCGACCCTGGCCACCGACTGAGGAACTGGCGGGAAACGCATTCCCAACAGGCCCGCGATGGGTGGCTGGAGTCTCGGCACTCCAGGACCCCGGCGGAACCACCCAAAGCCCGGGGTCTCGGGGCACCGAGACCCCGCCATCCGACGCGAAGACCTCTCGGGGTGAGCGGGGTGCCTGGCGCCAGAGCCTCGGCGATGACCCAGTCCGTACGGCCATGGCACCCTGAACTGGGTCATCACCGAGGCTCTGACGCCAGGCACCCTTGACCACCAGGCGCGAGCCGTCTGGGTGCCGCTCTCGCCTGGTCCTTGAAAGATCGGCGGGACCAACTGGCGGGAGATCGCCTCGGACCATCCCGCGCGGGGTCCTGACGGAGACGGCCCTCGTCGTGGGTTCGTCTCTGGACCGGCGCGCTTCGCCCTGGAATGAAGTGAACCCGCGTCCATCCTTTCATGTCGATCGACGTTTTTTCGACCCTCGGCCTAAGAAACCCCCGGCTCGCCCGTAGTCTCGGATGAACGGGGCCACCAACCCATTCCGAGCGAGCCGATGCCTGGCCATTCCCAACCCGAACACGGGCCGTGGGTTCGATCCGCGGTGGACCGCTTCGAGAAGCCGCTCACCCTCTACGCCGCGAGGCTACTGGGAGACGCCGACGCCGCTCGCGACGTCGTGCAGGAGGCGTTCCTGCGCCTTTGCTCCCAGTCTCGCGACGAGGTCGAGCCCAGGCTCGCCGAGTGGCTCTTCACCGTCTGTCGCAACCGGGCGCTCGACGTCCTGAGGAAGGAGAGGCGCATGACACACCTGAGCGAAGAACAGGTCGACCGTTGCCTCAGTCCCGAACCCGGCCCGGCCGACGTCGTCGAACGTCGCGACCTGGCCGGCAAGGTCCTGGGACTGCTCGACACCTTGCCGACAAATCAAAAAGAAGTCATCCGATTGAAGTTCCAGAACGGCTTCTCCTATCAGGAGATCAGCCGGATCAGCGGTCACAGCGTCACGAACGTGGGCTACCTGATCCACGCCGGGATGAAAACGTTGCGGAGCCGGTTGCACGACGGTCAATTCAGCGAGGCCCGGGCCTGATCGCCCGAGATGGGAGACCCGACCTATGAACGTTGACGCGAATGACCCTCGGCTGACCGCGTACGCCCTGGGTGAACTGGATGGGCCCGACCGCGAAGCCGTCGAGGCGATCCTGGCCGAGGACCCCGAGAGCCGGAAGTACGTCGAGGAGGTCCGGGAACTCGCCC
>JBFWRA010000307.1:0-5743 GCA_050249155.1 Isosphaeraceae bacterium
TCCAATGCGTGGGATCGTTTTGGGCGCGCCAGAGGAAAAAGTAGGCCAGTAGCGCCTCCTTGTACTCCTCGTCGGCGGCCGAGTCAACGACCCGGGTGAGGACGCTGGAGTTGTTGGCGATGGTCAGATAATAGAGGCGGTGAATCATCGCGTAAAGATGATTGCGCTTCGACCGTTGATAGCCGAAAAATGAGTTGACGCCCGCGGTGATCGGCGCGACGACGAGGCCCAGAAGCAGGAACGGTGAGATCGTGGCGGCGAAGAGAAACTTCAACATGACCGTGGGGATGCCGGTGAACAGCGGCGTCGCGATCTGAGCCTTGTCGATCCAGCGCATCTGGACCCGGGTCCCTTGCTCGGGCAGGTGCATTTCCATGTCGACGTGGGGCACGTCCTTGAACATCCGGAGGTAGAAGACGTCGGTCCGGACGAACGGACCGAGGTCCTTGGTCTCGGGGCGGAACTTGAGGGCCAGGATCATCCTGCTGTGGGCGTCCAGCGTGATCTCCCGCTTGCGGAACTTCGTTTCCACGCTTCGGTATTCGCGAGTGATCCGCACATGCCCGCGGACATACACCTTGAGGTGCTCGAAGAGGCTGAAGTCGGGAACGTAGTTGAGCCCCCGCTCGTTCGGGGCGCTGATCGCCTCCTCGATGGAGGACAGGCTAACCGCGTGATAATTCGATTTCTCATGGGTCTATTCCAGGCGGGTCAGGAATCGATCGTGGGTGTCGTCCTGGCGGAGGTGGATTTGCCCGTCCTGGTCCACGTACTCCGTGTCGGGATCGAGTGGGGCGTTGTGTTCCTTAAACTCGTGCTGGTGGAGAATGAAATCGTGGTTCTGGGTCGCGCCGTGGACCTTGCTGAAATGTGTGAGTTGGACACGCTCGTCGTCGGAGAGTCCCGGCTCGGCGCACAGGAGTCGGGTCAGGTCCCCCTTGCGAATCGGGATCGATTTCTGAGGGCCTTCGACTCCTTTGAGTCGGAGCGATTGACTGGAGGCCAGGCTCGCGACGGGTTCCACGATCTGCGATTCGACGAACTCATATTCCTCACCTTCTTCGAAGGGCTCGTCCCGAGTCTCAAACCGGTTCGTGGTGGGCATCGCGTCGTCAAGGGGTGGCTCAGCCCGATCGTCCCGGGCTGATAGGTCAACGGTGGCTCGCGGGGGGGACTCGAGCGAGCGGGATTCCCACGACTTCGCCCGGGTGTCCAGGTCCCGAGACGGGCCTTCTCAAGAATCTTATCCTGCCACGATGGCCGGAATGAGGCTAGTCGTTGGCCTTTGAGATGCGAGCGAAGGGATCCCTGGGGAACGCGACGTCGAGCCAGAGCAGTTGAAAGTCCTTCATTCCTTTCAACGGGGCGTACTCGGGTTTGAGCAGGATCGAGCGATCCTGACCGTGCCGGAACGTTCCCAGGTCTCTCGCCTTGACCAACCACCGGATCGCCCTCTCCGCCAGGAGCGCGGCCCGTTCCGGGTCGCAGCGTTTCGAGGCGAGGCTCGCCGCCGCGGCCATCGAGAGGAGCCGCTCATCGGGCAGCCCACCCGCGGCGTCGATCGCATCGCAACCGGCGAGGAATTGATCGAAATCGCCCGCCCAGGCGAGCAGTTCGACGCGACCGGAATCCGGGGCCCTGAGGGATTCCGGGGCTCGGTGAGCCTGGCCACGCCGGAACGCCGCGTCCGCCTCGTCGCGCCGACCGAGGAATGCGAGCCGTCGGGCCTGGGTCTGATGGGCCTCGATCAGCAAGGAGGTCGTTTCCGAGTCGACCTTCCCCGCGGCGTGGATCGATTCAAGCCGCGAGGCGGCCCTGGCGGCGAGGTCGACGGCCTCGACGGCTTCCTCGGGCTGGTCCATGAATCGGGCCAGGTTCAGTTCGCCCAGGGCCAGGGCGCGGGGGAGGTCGATCTGATCGGACCCGGACGCGATCGCGGGCTCGATCAGGGCGATCGCTTCGCGGAGTACGCGCCTGGCCTCGGCTTCTCGGCCGGTGAGGCGGTCGATCGCGGCTTGCTCGCGGAGGTTGAACGCGAGATCGATTCTCGGTTGAATCGCCTGGGGATCGGCCTTCACGCGCTCGGCGAGGAACGGACGGACTTCCAGGACGCGGCGGTCCGCCTCGTCGAGTTTCAGGTCGTTGATCAGAAGGCTGCAAAGGCTGGTGGTATTCCGGGCGAGGCTGTCGCGCACGGGAGCCGATTTGGGAAACTCTCTGGCCAGCCCGCTGAGGAGGTCGACCGCCTCGCGAAGCAACCGCTCGCATTTCTCGGCGTCCTCCTCCTCGCGCTGGGTCAAGCCGGCCAGGTTGCCCAGCGTGTGGGCCAGATGGAGACGGTGGAGAGGCTGGTCCGGGTGTTCCCTCACCAGTTGGCGACGAAGTCGCTCGGAGCGTTCATAACTGGCTTTGGCCTGGTCGATCTTGTCGGTCGCGTTGAGGAGGAAACCGAGGTTGTACTCGTTCCCCGCGAGGCTCGCGATCGTGGCGACTTGATCGGGCAACAGCGCGAGGTGGGCTTCCGAGTAGTTTGAGACCTTGCGGAACGCGGCGATGGCGTCGTCAGGCCGACCGTCCTGATACGCGAAGGTGCCCGTCGTGTTCATGGCTTCGGCGAGTTTGGCCAGCAAGGGTGCCGAGTTGGGGAACTCGGCTCGAAGGGCCTCCAGAAGGGCGGTCGCCTCCACCAGGCTCGAAGTCGCCGTCGCGGACTCGCCCGCGGCGCGTTCCGCCCTGGCGTGGTCAAGCAACACGTCGGCGAGTTCCATCCGGGGGGTGTAGGACGTGGGTCGGGTGGAGATCACCTTCCGGTACGCTTCGACCGAGTTCCTCAGCGCGTCGCGGCGTTCCCGATCGCGACCGAGCAACTCGTAGGCGTCCGCTTGGTTGCTGAGGAGACTCGCCTCGGCGCTCTCCAAGAGATGGGACGCGCGGCCCAGGGCCCGGGCTCGCTGGGCGGCGGTCCTGGCCTGTTCGTTGGCGACCAGTGACTCCTCGGGGCGGTTTCGTTTCAGGAGGATGGGAACTCGCAACGTCGCGTGGACGACCCAGCGGAGTTCCTCCGCCTCCCCGTCGTCCGGAGTCAACCGAAGCGCCTCGTCGATTTGCTGAAAGGCCGCGTCGGAGTGGGCGAGGGCTTCGTCGAGATCTCCCGAGTCGAACCGGTTCATCGCCATGCTATAGAGCAGCCTGGCCAGGAGAAGTCGGACCGCGGGGTCTTTCGGACGTTCCTGGATCTCGGCCAGAGCCTCCCTTCGGCCTTGATCGAACGCGGCCCGCGCGGCGGTCTTATCCGCGAGCACTTCCCGCACGATCCCCAACGCGCAGAGCAGATCGAGCCGGAGGTCACGAGCGCCTCGACGAACGGATTCGGTGGCGCTGGCCAAGCCGACGATTTCCTCGGTCAGGCCCAGGGACTCGCTCAACAGCGTTAGGGCCTCCGTCTGCGAGCCCAGTTCTCGGCTCAGCGAGGAGAGCGAATTGAGGGCCTCGGCGAGCTTGAGCTTCGCCGCGGAGTCGGAACGCGCGTCCGCCTGGAGGTCGTCGCGAAGCGCCTGGTAGAACCGCGAGGGGGCCTGGAGAAGCGATCGACGGAGCGGGGTGTGCTCCGGACGGTCCTTCAGGTCCAGGTTGTTCTCGACCACCTGGCGGAATTGCTCGATCGCGCTCATGGCAAGGTCGATTCGCGCCTCGGCGCGTGTTCTGGCGCGTTGCTCCTCCGTCCTGGCCCGGCTCTCGCGAAGGTTCGCCAGGATCAGGTCGTGGTTCGCTTCCGAGAGCCTATGGTTGGCCCAGGCCTGAAAAATCGCCAGAGCCCCGACACCGACCAGGGCGACGGCCGCCGCGGTCAGGCTCGCCGCGACTCCCGTCCTGTGCCTTCTGGCCCAGCGTCGGGCGCGCTCGACGATCGGCTCCTGGCGGGCGAGCACCGGTTCGTCGGCCAGCCAGCGTTCGACGTCGTCGGCCAGCGCGCGCGCCGATGCGTAGCGATCCTCGGGTCGCAGGGCCATCGCCTTGTGACAGACCGCCTCGAGTGTGGCGGGAACGGCCGGGTCGATCGCGCGGACGGCCCGGAACTCTCCGCGTTGAACGCGGGCCAGCAGGTCGTGAATCTCCCCGGTGAAGGGGGGCTCGCCAGTCAGGATCGCGTAAAGCGTGGCACCCAGGCTGTAGACGTCGGAGCGTGCGCCGAGCCGATCGAGGTCACCGGCGGCTTGCTCTGGGCTCATGTACCCGGGGGTGCCCAGCGCCGCGCCGGGAAGCGTCTCGGCGCTGCCGGCTCCCGAGGACGGAGTCAGCGGGCGCTCTCCCTGGATCGCGGGCCCGGTCGATCCCAGGGGCTTGGCGAGGCCCCAGTCGACGACCAACGTTTCCCCATATTTGCCGACGATCACGTTCCCTGGTTTGATATCGCGATGGAGGACGCCGCGGCTATGCGCGTAGTCGATCGCGTTGCACACGTCGGTGAACCGGCGAAGCAGGTTCCGGAAGAGCAGTGACTTCGAAGGGTCCGCGACGGCGGATCGCCCGCCCTTGATTCTCGTCGATCCCCCGGCGTTCCCCGACGCCACGACCACGGTGGTCTCGTCCGAGCCCGCGCGCGGAACCGTCGTGTGGAAGGCGTCGATCGCCTCCTTGAGGCTGTCCCCCTTGATGAAGCGCATCGCGTAGTACGGTCGGCCGCCGTCGTACGTGCCCAGACCGTAGACGGGAACGATTCCCGGGTGTTCCAGGCCTCCGGTGATCTCGGCCTCCACGAGGAATCGTTGGCGATAGATCGGATCGTCCGCGTGCCGATCGAGGATCTCCTTCAAGGCGACCTCGCGGTTCAGCTCGGTATCCAGCGCGACGAAGACGGCCCCAAGTCCCCCCCTGGCATGAGGTCGTAGAACGCGGTAGCGGTGGTCGCCGACGGCCGCCGATTCCGGTTCGAACGCGGCGTACGCCCCTCCGTCTCCGAGTCCCCGCGTGGAGCCGCTGCCCACGTAGGAGAGCGTCGCGGCGAACTCGCCCGGCATTCCCTGAGAGAGAGCGTCCAGCGTGGATCGGTCGATCTCCAGCGCCGCGAGGCTTCGCTGGGGATCGCCCCCGTGGAGGGCGAGGTGTTCCTCGGCCAGCGCGTTCAACAGCGCCAGGCGGGAATCGGTCAAGGCCCCCTGAGCTTTCAAACGGTTCGCCAGACCCAGAACCGCCGATTTCCCTCCAGCGGCGAAGGTGTCGACGAGCCGCGCCCGGTCCACCAAGCCGACTTGGAGGGCCAGGAGTCCGAGAAGCAGGTCGTGGGAACGGTCGTCCGATTGACCCATCGATTCGGTATCCCCTGGAAACGTTTCGTTGGTGCCTATCCCCCGCCGATGGCTGGTAGGAAATGAAGTTCACTCTCGGGCTTCAACGGGGCGGCCATGCCCCGGGTGGTCATCACGTCGTTGACCGAGACGTGCAACCCCGGAGCGAGGGCGTCGCCCCGGCAGAGCCTGGCCTTCACTCCGGGGAACCGCGCCTCCAGGGCGTCGACCGCCTCGCGGACGGTCGTCCCTTCCACCTCCACCTGGGCCACCCCGCCGGTCAGGTCGCGCCAGGGGGCGGGGATGAACACCCGGGGCATCGGTCAGGTCCTCGCGGATTGGCCCCTGGTCGCGATGGCCTCCCAGAGCGCCGGGGGAGACATCGGAAGATTGAGCATCCTCACCTTCGTGGCGTCGTGGATGGCGTTGGCCATGGTGGCGGGGGGGGGGACGATTGG
>JBFWRA010000308.1:0-5742 GCA_050249155.1 Isosphaeraceae bacterium
GAGATCGCGCAGGGAAACGGCGCGCGTGCCGCGGCCTCGACGACGGAGGGGAGGCACTCGCGAAGCAAGTCGCGACCGTTGTAATTCAGCACGAGGATGTGCGCGCGGTCGGCACCCACGGGGTCCGTCCCTCGGGCCTGGTGGTCGGGGGGCTTCGCCGGCAAGAACCGAGCCGGCCCTGGATCGAGGGGAAATGTACGAGCGTCCCCGCGATCGGTCAACCCCGATCGACTCGTCGCGACCCAGCCCTCAGGCGGGCGTGCCGCTCACGCCCGGCGCGAATGGCCAGTCGGTCGGCGAGTAATGGACCTCGGCCAGGTGGGGTGTGGCGATTCGCGTCCCCCCTTCGGCTCGGCTTCGCAGCAGCGCTTCGAGGACCCCGGTGGTCAACAGGGTCCGCTCGATCGGGTAGGGGGGGGTGCCTGTGAACACCATGTGCTCGATCGCCCGGACGAGGTGACCGAAATGCCCAAAGGGGTGACCCTCCTCCAGGGCGATCACCGTCGCGTCTGGGTCGGAGACGTCCCGCCGACGGCCCGTGTAGGCGAAACACTGACCCACGCAATCGATCATCGCGACCGAGGCGTTCAAGCCGTCGGCGTATTCAATTTGAAACCGGGCGTCCCTGGGTCGGGGAG
Organism: Isosphaeraceae bacterium; assembly: GCA_050249155.1. GTDB lineage: Bacteria > Planctomycetota > Planctomycetia > Isosphaerales > Isosphaeraceae > JBFWRA01. Next base: position 639 of record JBFWRA010000308.1, read on the forward strand.
ACAGGGCGGGGGCGTTCGGGTTGTGCGCGCGTCGGGCGGGCTCCAGGGTGTCGAGCAACGCGCGGGTCGGCCGGCCTGGCGCCAGTTCCTCCCAGACCTTCCCGCCACTGACGCAGCGAACCGAGCGAACCCCCGTCTCACCTCCACGTCGGCGTTCAACCATGCATTGAAGGGCCTCCAGCGCATGGAAACCGTAGGCGTCGAGATCGCCGTAACCCAGACTGAGCGCCTCGGTCACTTCGGAGTCCAGCGGTACGCTCACCTCCGGGAGCCGCCAGGCGACCGGCAGTGACGAACCGGCCATGAGGGGAACCCCCTCATGCCTGGCCAGCTCGACCATCCATCGAGCGAACGGCCAGTCATACGAAAGGTGCTTATCGCTGAAGACCGGCACGCGTCGGCCGAGGAATCGAAAGGCGTCGATGACCCGTTCGAAGAGTCTTCGACGCGGGTACATTTGTTGCGACTGTCCATTGCGGGGGTAGTCCCCGTGCTCACCGATGATGAGCACCCCCTCGACGGGCACCCCCGACGTGCCGACTCCCACCGCTCCTCGAACGGTCGGAAAGATCGGCACGCCGTGCCGGTCGCAGTAGGTTCGGCAGAGGTCGCGATCGGGAAACTGGTCCGCGAAAACCGCCGCGAGTTTCAGCCGGAAAGGCTTGGAGTGTCCCCACTCCGAGGGTTCCAGAAGTCGAGACAGAATGACATCCGCATGACTGTTCTTTCGCCACTCCGTGATCACCGCGGCGACGGGAGTTGGCTTCTCGGAGTGGCGCGACATGATGGGTACCCTCGTCAGGCCTTCGGCGAGTAGTCGGAGTTACGCAGCGTTTCGAGCAGCGCCTTGGTCGCGCGGATGCCCTCGGGTTCACTGAGCCGAGAGCCCTCGTACTCGATCCCGACGTAGCCGTGATAGCCGGCGTCGGTGACGATCTTGAGGATGCGGGCGTAGTCGAGAGTCGTTTCGTTTCCCTTGGCGTCGAAGTCGTAGCTCTTGGCCGAGACTCCCTTGGCGTAGGGCATCATCCGGGCGATCGCGTCGTAAACGTCGATCAAGTAGCGTCCCGATCGGTCCTTGGGGAAGTTTCCGAAGTCGGGCAGGGTCCCAAAGCTCTCCTTGCCGACGGCCTTGATCAGAGGGATCAAGGAGTCGGGGTCGCTGGACGGTCCGCCGTGATTCTCGCAAATAATGGCGATCTTGTGGGCCTCGCCGTACTCGACGAGCTTGCCGCAACCTTCGGCGGCGGCCTCGTTCTTGGTCGGGCCGTAGTTGCTCCCGGTGTTCACTCGAATCGCGTGGCAGCCGAGCGCCGCGGCCGCGTCGACCCATTTCTTGTGATTCTCGACGGCCTTGCCACGCGCGGCGGAGTCGGCGGCGCTGAGGTCTCCTTCGCCGTCGATCATGATCAGGACGCAGGTCACCCCGTGGTCGTTGGCGCGTGTCTTGAGGTCCTTCAGGTAGGCGGAGTCATGCGCCTTGTCCTTGAAGAACTGGTTGACGAACTCGACCCCTTCGATGCCGAATTGCTCGCGGGTGACCTTGGGAAAGTCGAGGTTGTCGAGCTTGACGCCCTTGCGACCGAACAGAGCGTTGTGCAGGGACCACTGGGCCAATGAGATCTTGAAGTCGCCAATCTTGCCAGCCGCCGGCTTACCCGTCAGGTCCGCGGCCAACGTCCAGCGCGGAACGAGCCCGACACTCGCGGCGGCCCCACCGGCGATCGCGGCTCTGATCCATTCGCGGCGGCTCATCGACGTCTCAAACATCTCAGTCGTTCTCCCTGGGAAAGAGTCAAAGGGGTGTCAAGCGTAGGCGATCGCCGCGGCGTCGAGCGCGGATTGAAGGGCCCTGGCCGCGTCGCCGAATCGCTCCGGGCCAGTGAAGCCGTAGCTCTTCTCGGCGACGACCAGGTGAGGTTCCAGAACACAGAAGCCGTCGTAGCCGTGGGCCACGGCGTCGGCGATCAAGCGGGGGATCTGTCCGTCCCCCTCACCGGCGGGGACGTTGCGCTCGAGCGACTTGCTGTAATCCTTGACGTGAAAGTGCGCGGTCCACTCGCGAAGCGAGGACCAGGCTTCGTCGATCGGCTGGCCGACCTCGCAGTAGTTCGCCGGGTCGAAGGCGTGCCGCAACGCGGGTGATCCGACCGATTCGAGGACGTCGAGGACCCTGGCGGCGGTGTCGCCGTAAATCCCCTTCTCGTTCTCCAGCATCAGCGTCACACCGCGGTCGGCCGCCAGGCGCGCCAGTTCGCCCATGCGCTTCAGAACCTCGTCGCGGGCGGAGGCGGGGTCCGATCCCTCGGGAAGGTAGAAGCTGAAAACCCGGATACGCGGAGCCTCGTAGAACTCGGCGAGCGCAAGGGCCGTCTCATAGCGAGCCAGGTGGGGCTCGAAGGGGTCGGAGATCTGGATCTTCCCAATAGGGGAGCCAATCGCGCTGAGCCCGAAACCCGACTCCCTCAAGAGTGCGCGGAACGATTCGTGCTGCGCGGGCGTGAGGTCCAGGACGTTGATCCCCAAGATCGAGCGGAACTCGACGTGTCGGATCCCGTGCTTCATGAGCACGTCGATCTGCTCGCGCGGGTCCTGGGAAATCTCATCGGCGAAGGCGCTCAGTCGGACCATGAGACGCTCGGCCTCCTTCTGAAGCGTGGCGGTCGTCGGATCGGTCACCCGCGCCTCATGGTAGACTCCCCATCGGAAAACCGCCAGCGTCCGGTGGTTCCAGAAGGTGAGGCACGATACATTAACGTGATGGATCGGGCGACCAAGCCAGACTCTGGCACGTCCCTCCCCACGGGGCCGACGCATGTTCAACGTGATCGTGGCGTTCCTGATTTACTGGCTCATCTTCTTCGTCGCCAACCTCTCGGCGATCGAGGTCGGGCACGACCAGTTCTACGACGAGGTCACACCGTACTCCGCGGTCAAGGCGGCGGGGGGTTCCGCCTTCCTCGCGATCCTGGCGACCTGGCTTCGCCCCTCGTTCGAGACCATGTTCACCAACGACCTGGCCTGGACGGTCCTTCAGGGGATGGCCTGGTTCCTCGTCTTTTTGTTCGTCTATCAGTTCCACCCCTGGCACGCGCTGGGGATCAGCCTGGTCACGATGGTTCTGGTCGCCGGGCTGGCCACCCTTGGGGTGGATAGCATGACCCGTCCCAAGGCGACCGTCGCTCCGTTGCAGCCCAAAGGGGCTCCCCCGGTCCGGGGATCATTGAGCACCCCGGGAACGCCGGCGCCCGCGTCGAAGTGAACGTGCTTTCGCCGATCGATCCCGACGACGGCCGGAGCCATGATCCCGATCGTCTATCATCCCCGCTACAATTTCAGCGCGTTCGGCCTGGAACGGCTTCACCCCTTCGACGGTCGAAAGTATCAACGCATTCACGACGCCCTGATCGCCCGAGGACCGCGCCGGGCCCGGGACTTTCGCCGACCCAGCCAGGTCTCTCAAGGCGACTTGCTCAAGATCCACACTCCAGAATACTTACGATCGCTTCGGAACGCTGGGAATCTCGCGCACGTCCTGGAGTTGCCGATCGTCCGTCGGATGCCTGGCTGGATGATCGATTGGCGAATCCTGCGTCCGATGCGTTTGGCGACTGGAGGCACGATCCTCGCCTGTCGCCTGGCTCTGGAGCGAGGGATCGCCATCAACCTCGGAGGCGGCTTCCACCACGCGGGGGCCGAGTGGGGCGGCGGGTTCTGCGTGTACGCCGACGCCCCACTGGCGTCGAAGGTCCTTCACGACGCGGGCGAGGTCCGTCGGGTCATGGTGGTCGATCTCGACGCGCATCAGGGAAACGGGACGGCCGCGATCTTTCGAAACTGGCCGTGGGCGACGATCTTCGACCTCTATCAGGAGAACCTCTTTCCCCTCCACAAGGAACCCGAGGATTACCCAATTCCCCTGGCTCCCGGGATGACCGGGTCGGCATACCTGGAGATCGTCCGATTGGCCCTGCCCATCGCCCTGGAGGAGGTCCAGCCGGATCTCTTGATATATAACGCGGGCTCCGACCCGTTCCTCGGAGACCCCCTGGCCGGGCTGCGATTGACCGCGTCCGACCTGGCCGAGCGGGACCTGGCGGTGATCCACGCGGCCAGAGCGCGGAGCCTCCCGGTCGCCATGATCCTTTCGGGCGGTTACTCCTCCGAATCCTGGCGGATTCACGCCGACTCCATCGAGGGAATTCTGACCCGGTTCGACCGGGAGTGACGCGGATCGCGTTCCGGGTCAAGAGGCCGATCCACCCTCGTCGGTCGTTCGCAGTCGGAAAAACTTGCGAATCCGTCGACCGATTAGCCAGAGGATGAGCAACCCAACCACGATCAAGGGCATCCAGGGGACCAGCGCGACCAGGACGAGCACCCATCCCTCCAGAAATCGGAGCAATCCCTCGTAAGACTCGCGGAACGTTCGGGAGATCCGGGTGGTAAACGTCGGCGCGACGGGCGGGGTATAGCTCCTGACCTCGTTGAGGGTGATCGTGACGGTGCTCAGCGAGCTCAGATTGGCGAGGTATCGAATGCGGCCCTGCATCTGTTCGACCTCGCCGCGGACGCGGGTCAGTTCCCGCTCGACGGCCAGGATGTCTTCAAGCTTCCCTGTCGAATCGTCCAGATGTTTGAGCAGGCGCGTCTCTTCCTTTTGCTTGTTCTTGATCCGGGCGTCGAGGTCATAGTACTCCTGGGTCACGTCCTGGGAATCGAGGTGGCTCCGCTGGAGTTCACCGAGCCGGGAAACCTCGGCGAGGAAGGTGTCGAACCGCTCCACGGGAACTCGCACTTTCCAGGTCGCTTGCCGCTGTTGATTGGGATTGCCCGAAATATCGGTCTCCGCCACGTACCCCCCAGCCTCCTTGACCATCGCGGCGATCCGCGCGCCGACGGCGGTGGCGTCCTCGACGAACAGCGAGATGGTCGCGTTGTAGATGACCTTGCGTGGCAAGGCCTGAGGAACAGGCTCCTCCCCCGAGGCTTCCGGTTGCTGGATCGTGCGAGTGGCGAACTCGTTGGTGAGGGGAACGGCGGCCCCTGGCATGGCGTCCGAGGCGGGAGCCATCGCCGTTTCGTACGCCACTTCACCGCCACA
>JBFWRA010000309.1:0-5740 GCA_050249155.1 Isosphaeraceae bacterium
CATGAATGGTCCCGTCGCGACCCTGGATGACGGCGGGATAGTGGTAACGTCCGGCGGCGTGTCGCTCCAGGTGGCGGACGTGGCCCCAGGTCTCGCCCTCGTCGTCGCTGAGCGCGACGGCGAGTCGGGCGCGGCTGGAGGCGTCGTCGTTGAAGACCAGCAGCCAGTGGCCGTTCGACAGGCGGATCGCGTCGATCCCGCTTCCCGGGTTGGGAAGGTCCGAAGCGACCACGGGGCCCCAGGACTCGCCGTCGTCCCTGGATTCGCTCACGCGAATCCGGTTCGGAGCGTTGGCCGCGCGCATGTAGGCGACCAGCGTTCCGTCATCTCTACGCAGGACGCTCGGCTGGATGTTCCCGAAGCCAAGGAGGGGCTCGCTGGCGCGCCAGGAAGCCCCCTCGTCGTCGCTGAGCGCCATGATCGCGATCGAGAACGTATCCGAATACAAGGGAAGGACGATCCTCCCCGAGGGAAGCACGGTGGGCTTGCAGCGGATCGCCCAACCCAGGCGCTGATAGAGCGGATCGGCGAGCTTGGCGCGCTGGGCGTCGGGTCCGCCGAGGGCCCCTCGGGGTGGTCTGAGCTTGCGATCGCCGAGCAGTCGGAGGGCTTCCTCATGAAAATCGTCGGGCTTCAGAAGGATCAGACCTTCGCGATCCCAGGAGGGAGGCTCGATCCCCTTCGGCGCCGGGGCGACCTTGTGATTGATCAGGCAGGATTCCCAGGAGCTTCCGATGATCGTCGGCCAGAACAGCCAGAGTCGGGCCCTGGCGTCGATCCACAAGGCGGTGTTGCCGTCGGGGAAACCAGGCCGGTCGGCCAGGAGGAAGGGCCTGGACCAGGTGCGGGCCCCCGGAGCCTTGCGGGCCCCGAAGATGGCCGAGTCATCGGGTCCGCCCTTTTGGCCGTCTCGGTCGCCGTACCAGGAGGCGATCAGGCCGCCGTCGGGGCATTCGGCGATTCCCGGCGCGTGGGTCTGAGTGGGATTCGGGGGGAAGATTTGTTCAGCCTCGAATTGGGGTGGTTCGTCGAAAAGGCCCGTCAGTCCAGCGAGCAGGACGAGGATCGAGACGTTCACGAGCCAGGGCTCCGGAGAAAGGGACGGCGAACGCGGAGGAAGGGACGCCGGGAGCCTGGATGGTGGTGGAGCGTCGAGGGGACGTCAAGAGTCGAGGCGCGCGATCGCCCCGTCGGGAGGGCCTGGCCACGGAGTGGGGAGGGGCACTCGAATCGGCCAATCGCCCGTCCCGAAGCGGGGCGGTCCCCAGGGGTGGGGTCGTTCGGCACGAGGACGATTCCACGGCCGGGAGCCCGTCGCCTGGCTCCCCGCCGTGAATCGCCTCGCGTTCGAGGAGGGTGGTTGACCGGGCCGAACCGAACGAACGTTCCCGCGATCGTCGGCGGGGGGGTGCCGAGACGCGGAACCAGGGGTCTGGTTCGAGGGGGGGCCCTGTCAGCCTCCATGACTTCGATGGACGTCGGCATCGACTATCCGACAGGTCCGAGCGGAAACTTTGGAGAACCGCGACGTGGGGCATCCGGGTTTGGCCAAAGTGGACGTTTTTCTCCATCTAAGTATGAAGGGGCGCGTTACAATGCACAATCCGACACGGTCTGATCTCCCAACGAGGTCACGAGGACGTGCCATGACGACCGAAAGTACCGGATCGGTCACGCGCTGGATCGACGTGCTCAAAGGGGACCCCCCCCACCGGGGCCTTTCCCACGGGCTTGATCTGGCGACGCGTGCTCTCTGGGGGCGGTACAACGGGCCGCTGCTCCGTCTGGCCCGGTCACGTCTCAAGCCGGCGAACGGAGCGGCTCCACCACCGGGAATCGATGAGGAGGACGTGGCGCTGAGCGCCTTCCACACGTTTTGTCGGATGGCCGCGGAGGGACGGTTCCCCAAGCTGGACGACCGCGACGACCTCTGGCGGCTCCTGGTGACGATCACCGCGCGGAAGGCGTCGAACGAACGCAAAAGCGCGAATCGACAGAAACGGGGGGGAGGGCGCGTTCTGGATGAGGCCGCCCTGGACGGCCAGTCCGCGTCCCAGTCGCAGGCCCTGGCTCAGTTCGTCGGCGACGAGCCCACGCCGGAGTTCGTCGCGATGGTGAACGAGGAGTTTCGGCACCTCCTGACCAAACTTCGAAAGCCGGAGTTCGTCACGATCGCCCTGAAGAAGTTCGAGGGCTACTCCAACGCCGAGATCGCCGTCGAACTCGGCTGCGTCGAGCGCACCGTCGAGCGAAAACTGGAAATCATCCGGAGGACCTGGCTGAGCGAACCCGACGACGACTCGGCGACTGAGACGCGCGTCCCCTCACGGCCTGATCCCGAGCATAACTGATGGACTTCGGCGAACTTTCCCTCACCGTGCAACATGAGATCGACCAGGCCTGCGACGCCTTCGAGGCGGCCTGGAGGGGAGAGGTTCGGCCTCGCGTTGAAGACTTTCTCGGCGAGGCCAACGGTCGAATGCGCGCGGGCAGGCTCGCCCAGCTCATCGCGATGGAAATCCAACTCCGGCGAAGGGAAGGCGAGCGGCCCAACCCCGATGAGTACCTGGCGCGGTTTCCGGGGGATTCCGTCATCGTTCTCTCGGCGTTTCAGCGGACCGTCGAGGTGGGTGACACCGACGGCGATTTCCTGGGGTCCGGGGCCGCCGGAACGCCTTCGGTACCCGCGACGCCCGGACTGACTCAGCCTCGGCCCCCTTCCACGCTCCCGCCGGTCGAGCCGGTGGGCTCCCCAGGTTTCGAGCCGATCCCCGATCGCATTGGAAAATTCCAGGATATCCGCCGAATCGGCTGGGGCGGTTTCGCGGTGGTCTACCTCGCGAGAGACCCGGACCTGAAGCGCGAGGTGGCCCTGAAAGTCCCGCGCCAAGGGGCGCTGGGCCGTTACGACGAGGCTCTTCTCATCGACGCCATCAGCGCCGCCAAGTTGAGCCATCCTGGGATCGTCCGGATCTACGAGCTGGTCAGGCTCCACCAGGGCGGTCTGGTCATCGCGATGGAGTACGTCGCCGGCACGACCCTGGAGAAGCGCCTGCGGACCGAACGCCTTAGCCCGGCGCACGCCGCGGGGCTGATCCGTCGAGTCGCCGAGGCGGTCCAGCACGCGCATGAACACGGCCTGGTCCACCGCGACCTCAAACCCTCCAACGTGCTGATCGATCTGAAAGGGGAACCCAAGGTCACCGACTTTGGCCTGGCCGTCGGCGGCGAAACCCAGGGCGTCCCGGGCGAAGTCGCCGGCACGCCCGCCTACATGGCCCCCGAACAGGTGCGGGGCGAAACGCATCGGATCGACGCCAGGACCGACGTCTGGGCGCTCGGGGTGATCCTCTACCGGGCGTTGACCGGCGAGTTGCCGTTTCCCTCGCGGGAACGCGCCGAGGTCTTCGACGAGGTGCTTCACCGCGAGCCGCCGTCCCCTCGACGCATCAACCCCGAGCTGCCCAGCGAACTCGCCCGGATCACCACCCGCTGCCTGTCCAAACGAATGGACGACCGCTACGAGTCGGCCGCCGAACTGGCCGAGGACCTGGCGGATTGGCTCAGCGCCGATCTTCGGGGACTGCCCGATTGGACGATCACCGACTCGGGTCGTGAGGGGATCGGCGGTCTCCCCGACCTGGGCCCGGCGGTGCTTTCCAAGGGGCTTCGACCGTACGACGGTGAGGACGCCGGCTACTTCCTCGGCCTGATTCCCGGTCCCAGGGTCCGTGGCGGGTTCCCCGAATCGCTTCGATTCTGGAAGGCGCGGATCGAGTCCCGCGAGAGCAGAACCGGGAGCCAAACTCCTCGCGCGTTCCGCGTGGGATTGCTTCACGGCCCCTCGGGAGGGGGCAAGTCGTCAATCGTCCGGGCGGGCCTTCTGCCCCGCCTGGATACCATGATCCGCCGCGTCTACGTCGAGGCGAGCCCGGCGACCACCGAGGACCGACTTTTGACGGAGCTTCGCCAGGAGGTGCCGGGGCTCGATCCTCAGGCCGACCTGCCGAAGTCGGTCGCCGCCATCCGCGAGTGGCGCGCCGGGCTGGAACCCTCGGCCAAGGTGCTCCTGGTACTGGATCAGTTCGAGCAATGGCTCCAGGCGCATCCCTTGCTCGATCAGAACATGCCGCTGGTCCGAGCGCTCCGACAGTGCGACGGGGTCCGGGCGCAGGCCCTGATCCTCGTGCGCGACGACTTCTGGGGTCCGATCTGGCGGTTCTTCAAGGCGCTGGAGGTGCCGCTGGCCGAGGGAGACAACGCGGCCTCGGTCGAGCTTCCCGACGCCGCGCACGCCCGCCGCGTTCTGGTGGAATTTGGCAGGGCCTGCGATCGCCTGCCGAAATCGGACCCGCCTGGTCCCGTGGCGTGCCGGTTCCTCGACGAGGCGGTCGCCGGCCTTTGCGGGCCCGACGGCCGGGTGGTCCCCGTCCGACTCAGCCTCTTCAACGAGGTCGCCCGACGGCACGAGTGGACCCACGCCACCCTTCGAAGGCTCGGGGGCATGTCGGGGATCGGCCTGACCTACCTGAAACAAACCTTCGACCAACCCTCCGCCCCCGCGCCCTACCACGCCCGACGCCGCGCGGCCCAGCGCGTGCTTCAGGCGCTCCTGCCCGCGCCTGGCGCGGTGATCCGGGGGATCGTCCGCCCCGCCACCCACCTGGGAGAGACCGCGGGCCTGGCCGATCGGCCCCACGACCGGGACGAGCTCCTTCGAATGCTGGACTCGGAACTTCGTCTGATCACCGAGGTCGACCCCCAGGGAACCGAGGACGGAGACACCCCCGGGGCCGGAGACGCCGGCGACGCGACCGCCTCGGCTCCTGGCGAACGTTACTACCAGCTCGCGCACGACGATCTGGTCAGCTCGGTTCGGACCTGGCTGGAAGAGGAGGAGCGCAGCACCAGCGCCGGTCGCGCCCGGCTTCGCCTGGCGACGATCACCGCGGTCTGGACCGACAGCCCCGGCACGAAACGACTCCCCTCGTTGACGGAATGGCTGGGCATTCTCTGGCACGTTCCTCCCGGGCTTTGGTCCGCGGAATCCAGGAGGATGATGCTCTCGGCCTCCTGGCACCACGCCCGGAGAGTCGCGACGGCCTGGGTGATTCTCATCGCGGTCACGCTGCTCGGCCGATTATGGCAACGCCAGGTCGCGGCGGAATCGCGCGTGGCCCAGGTGCTGGGATTCGACCTCAGCGCCCTGCCCTCGCTCTTCCCCGAACTGGAGCGAGACCGGGACGCCCTGATCCCCGCGCTGCGCGAGGCCGAGGCCCACCCCGGACCCTCCGCCGGTCGGAAACGCAACGCCCTGGTTTTGCTCTATCGGTTCGAGCCCACCCCGGAACGCGCCAGGGCCCTGCGCGACCTGGCCTGCGTCGCGGAAGCGGACGACCTTTCCGTCCTCCGGGAGGTCCTGGCCTCCCGGCCGCAGGCTGCGCTCAACGACGACCTCTGGAGGATCCTGGGCGACTCTTCCACGGACGCGCCGACCCGACTCCGAGCCGCTTCCACCCTGGCGAGGCTGGACCCGGGCGCCTCGGGCTGGAGGACGCACGCCTCGACGCTGGCCCTCGATCTGCTGGCCGAGGAACGCGGGGGGCTCACACGGTGGTTCTCGCTGCTGGATCCCGTCGCCTCGGTGATGGTGCCCGCCCTCGCCGAGTCGCTGGTCATGACGGAGCCCCAGCCCCCCGTCTTTCGTGAGGTCACGTTGGCCCTGACCGAACGACGTCGC
>JBFWRA010000310.1:0-5729 GCA_050249155.1 Isosphaeraceae bacterium
TACCGTCAGATTCGTCGACCCCGCCGCGCGTTCGCGCCGACGGCCGCCGACGTGATGGAACGCCGTTTGTCCCTTTCGACGACCCAGATGCTTTTGCCGTCGCTGACGCCGCCGCCGGCCCAGATGCTTTTGCCGTCGCTTCGGCCGATCAACCCTGTGATCCGAGTGGGGCTCAACCCGCAGCCTTTGCCTCCCCGGATCTTTTCGGTCCGAGGCCCTGGTTGACGAAAACCCAAGGCGGGGAGTGCCCAGCCCTCTCATGAGAAGTGAAACGACATGAGTTCACTCGAAGAAACGCCTCGCGCGAAGTCGAACGAGGGCGGGCCCACCGCCCTCGTCGTGGGGGCGGGGCCGGTGGGCCTGCTGGCCGCTTCCGAATTGATCCGCCACGGCCTGGATTGTCGGGTGGTCGACCCGAAGGCCGGGCCCACCCCCACCGACGAGTCGCGAGCGCTGGCCGTTCACGCCAGGACGCTTGAGATCCTCGACACCCTGGGCGAGGCCGAGGCGTTCCTCGCCAGGGGCAGGGCGATACGCGGAACGTCGCTGCATCGGTCCGACGGCGGAATCGCCGCGACGGTCGACGTCGCCGCGGCCCTGCGGGCGCGTGGCACTCCCTTCCCGATGATCCTCTCGCTTCCTCAAGGGCGGACCGAACGGCTGCTGCTGGATCGACTGCGAAGGCTCGGCGGTTCCGTCGAATGGGGCACGCGGCTTAGCGGCCTCCAGCAAAACGGCGCGGGGGTCCTCGCGGACCTGGAGACTGGCACCGGCGCGACCGAGACCTTCCGGGCCGACTGGCTGATCGGCTGCGACGGGGCCCACAGCGCCGTCAGGCACGCGTTGGGGCTCTCGTTCTCCGGAGCGGTTTACGCGGAGACGTTTTATCTGACCGACGCGACCCTGGATTGGAAAATCTCCGACGACCACGCGCACCTCCTCCCCTTGCCAGACGGCCCCGTACTGGCCTTGCCGTTGCCCGACCCGGGGCGCTGGCGGCTGGTCGCCCTCTCGGGTCCGGACGTCTCCCCGGGTCTATCCGCCGCCACCGACTACTTCCAGGGGGTGCTTCGACGCGGGGGGTTCGCCTCGGTCCGTATGACCGACCCGACCTGGGCCTCGACGTTCCGGATCCACCGGCGGGTCGTCGACCGGTTCCGAGTCGGCCGTTGCCTCATCGCGGGGGACGCCGCGCACATCCATAGCCCGGCGGGCGGTCAAGGTATGAACACGGGTTTGCAAGACGCGATGAATCTGGCCTGGAAGGTCGGCCTGGTCGCCTCGGGAGTCGCGCCCGAGGGACTGCTGGACTCGTACGAGGCCGAGCGTCGGCCGGTCGTGGCGGGGGTCTTGCGACGGACCGACCGAATCACCAGGCTGGTGACCTTGCGGAACCCCGTGGCGAAGGCGGCGCGCGACGCGATTCTTGGCCTGGTGACGGGTCTGGCGTTCGTCCGCCGCCGCGCGGCGGCCGAGCTCTCGCAGCTCGACGTGAACTACGAGGGGAGCCCGATCGTCGCGGAGGACGCGCCCTGTCACGCTCCCGGCCCCAGGCCTGGCGATCGAGCGCCCGACCTGGCCCTCGGCGAGGGGGTTGAGTCGCGGTTCTACCAGATGCTTCGAGGGACCGAACACACGCTTTTGCTCTTTCCCGGGGCGCCCGCGGACGCCCCCGCGCTGGCGCGCGCCTCGGAGATCGCCGGCGCGGTCGCGCCGGGTCGAGTGATCCGTCACCTCGTGACCGAGGCGAAGGACGCGACGCCTCCGCCGGGCGCGAGCCCGCTTCACGACCCCGAAGGTCGCATTCGCCGAGGCTTCGGGGTCTCGGGTGCGAGCCTGTACCTGATCCGCCCCGACACCTACGTCGGCTACCGCGCGCTGCCCCCCGACCCGACCGGATTCGAGAGGTACCTGACCCGCGTTTTTCGCGCGGCTTCTCACTCTGGAGCCGCCGTGCCGAACGCCTGACCGGGTGGTTCCGGGTTCGGCCGACACGACGCTCCCTCCCGCGTCGCCACCCTCGCGAACTCGCGAAGCCCCGGCCTCATCCCGTGGGGCGAGGCCGGGGGCCGCGTGTCCGCGTACCTATCAATCCTCAGGCTTTCACTTCATAACCGGTTCGCTGGGGACGGGACTGCCAGGCGTTGGCCTCGTCGTCGCCGACGATTTGTTCGGTGGCGGGGTCCCAGGTGAGCTTGCGGCCCCCCAGTCGAATCGCGATGTTCGCCAGGTGGCAGGTCGTCAACGCCCGATGGTGCGACCAGACGTCGGAAACCGGGGTCGAGCGGTCGGCCAGGCATTCGAAGAAGTTGGCCATGTGGCCGTCCACCTTCTTCCCCTTGCGCAGCTCGACCAGCAGCGAGTCGGGAACGGGGTTCTTGTACAGGCCGTCGACCGAGCCGCCGGAGAGGTCGATCCGGTCTCGGGTGACGAAGATCCGGCCGTTGGAGCCTTCGAAGGTCACGCCGTTCTCGGTGTCGTCGCGAATCTCCATCACGACGCCGTTGGCGAACGTCGCCTTGACGAGGAAGGCCGTCGGGGTGTTGTAGCGATCGTCGGCCAGGGGGTATCCGTCCTTGAAGTCGACCGGCAGTTCCCGCTTCACGACCTCGATCGTGTTGGGCCCGGAGGCGTCCATGCCGATGGCCCACTGGCCGATATCGACATGGTGCGCCCCCCAGTCGGTGAGCTTGCCGCCGGAGTACTCGTACCACCAGCGGAAGTCGGCGTGGCAGCGCTGGGTGATGTAATCGACCTTCGGGGCCTGTCCAAGCCACATCTCCCAGTTCAGGCCGGCCGGCGGGGTGGTCTTGGGGAACGGGCCGCCGGCGGGGCCGCCGCCGATGGCCGCGGTCACCTTGCGGACCTTGCCGATTCGACCGGCGCGGACCAGGGCGACCGCCAGCAGGAAGACCCGGTTATGGTCGCTGCGCTGCTGGGTGCCGACCTGCACGACCCTGCCTGTCGATTTGGCGACCTCGCCGATGGCCTTCCCCTCGGCGATGGTCAAGGTCAGGGGCTTCTCGCAGTAGGCGTCCTTGCCGGCCTTCATGGCGTCGATCAGGATCTTCGAATGCCAGTGGTCGGGAGTGCCGATGATGACCGCGTCGACGTCCTGGCGGTCCAGGAGCTTGCGGTAATCCTCAAAGGCGTCGGCCTTGCCCTTGCCGATGTTTCGGTCGGCCTTGGCTCTGTCGGCGTGGGACTGGTCGACGTCGCAGACGGCGACGACGTCGCCGAACCGGGAGGCGGACCGGGCGTCGCCGGAGCCCATGCCGCCGCAGCCGATCAAGCCAAGCCGAGGCCGGTCGTTCTTGGCCCTGGTCGCTTCCTGTCCGGCCGACGACCGGGCGATGGGGAAAAGCAAAGGGCTGGCCGCGGCGATGCGCAGGACGTCGCGCCGGGTTCGGTGCGGTTGGGACATGATGGTCCGACTCCGTATCGTAAAGGTGGGAAAGCGAGTGGCCAGGGCGACCCCTGCCCCGGCCTTGACAATTCGCAGCATAAAGGCGCGGGATACTCGGGACAAGCCGTCGGGGAACCGTGCTTCTGGTTCGTTTCGCCAGGGACTCGGGGACTGGGGCCTTGGAGGTGGGAAGAACCTCGGTTCACGGGGTCGGGGCGGTCGGCAACGGAGGGACGTCGATATCCAGGGTGAATTCGCCCGAGGGGACGTCCACCATGCGTTCGTTCTCGGCGTAGGGGCGATTCTTGGGCGTGAATAACTCCTTGCACGAGACCTCGACGAAGTTTTGCCCGACCAGCGCGTTGATCGTATAAGTGCCGTCCTTGCCGATGGGGGCTTCCTTGGTCGGGGCGTTCGGCCGGTTCACATTGGAGGCTCGGAACGTGATCATTCCGTTCGTCACAGGCGCGCCCTGGACCCTGACCACCCCTTTCACGGTCGCCTCCTCCATCGATCCCGAGACGCGCGGGGTATCCGAACACCCCGCCAGGGCCCAGAAGACCAGGCCTAGCCCGCACGTCAACCGTCGTCGCGTCATCAGTCCTCCCGCGGTGGACCCCGCTCGGGGGGTGGGGCGGGGAGCCGGCCGACCGGCCGGCTCCTCGTGGGGGTCGATCGGATCAATACTGGTCGGCGGAGGTGACCTCGCCGCCGTTGCGGCTTCCGAGCGCCCAGTAGACCTGGGGTGAGATCGTCTCCTTGATGAACCGAACCGAGCCGTCGGGGAAGGGCGTGTTGACTCCCCCGGGGTGGTAGCTTGACGTGCCGAAGGCCATCTCACCGTAGTTGATGCCCCCGGTGGTGCAGAACTTGGAGTTCGGCGGCATGACGTGGTTGTACCGACCCGAGTTCCATCGACCGATCCACCAGTACGTACCCATCGCGGTCATGGAGGTGGCGATCACTCCGGCCGCCGGGGTGCCTCTGTAGAGGGTGGTGGACGCTTTGCAGTTGTCATAGGAAATCCGGACGACGTCGCGCCAGGTGCCGCCGGCGGGAGGACCGCCCCCCGCGGATTGCATGAGGTAGTAGGCCGTCGACGGCTTGAGCCCATCCACCACGTCGTTGTTCGCCGCGCCGACGCCCTTGATCCGTTCACTGAAGGCGGCGGTGTTGCTGGTGCCGTCGGTCACGTCGGCGTACTTGACCACGAATCCGCTGGCCTGGCCGGTTAAAACCGCGTACACCGGATCGAGAGAGCCCTCGACTTTACAGAACATGCCGTCGCATCCGTTGACGATCGCGGCGATCGGCACGGTTCCCCCCGATCCCGAATAGTTCCCGTGCCCCACGGCCGCGGAGAGCCCCTCGCGACCGTCGGACGGGCAGAGGGCGATGCTCAACCGCAAGGTCAACGCGGTCGAATTCACAGGCACGCGGGCACCCGAGGGATAGGACGGGAATCGAGGACCCCCCGGGTTGGCTCCTCCAAACGCGAAGTTGATCGTGTTGAACGCCGGCCCCTGCTCCATGTAAGGCAGCATCAGCGCCAGCGCTCCCCAGTAGTTGTCCAGCGTCGGCCCTTCTCCCCAGGGATAGGAGCCAAACGAACTCTCATAGTTGGCCAGCGCCAGCCCGATCTGCTTCAGGTTGTTCGTGCACTGGGAACGCCGAGCGGCCTCGCGCGCGGCTTGCACCGCCGGCAGGAGCAAGGCGATCAGCACGGCGATGATCGCGATGACCACCAACAATTCAATCAAGGTGAAACCGATTCGCCGGGAACCTCCACGCATCGAATCCCTCCTCACGAATGTGATAAAGCCGGGGCGACTTCAAGGGATCGGGAATGATCGACGCCGTTTGAACGGATCGGAGAGGACAGGAAACCGTCACGTTCAAAATGCGCGCGGGGACGCGATCAGGATTTCGGAGACTCCGAAATGAACGACGCGAAGGCGAAACGAACCAGGGTCGATGGGACTTCGACCCGAGCGCCAGGTGTGATCGGCGCATCTAGAGATTTTTCGCTTACGTCAACAGGAATATCGCGGAGGATGAGACTTGTCAATCGTCTCTCCGACAATTCGCGAATCCAGGTGAATCCAGGTCGACGTTCCGCCGAATTCGGCCTGGGAATCGCCTCCCAATCCTCGAACCCAGGACCACCGGGGGGCCGCTCGGATCGGTCCGGATGGGATCGCTGCCGGCTGAGCTTGCCCAGCCCGGTGGGGAGGGGGGGGCCCTGGACGGTCGCGTGGCGTCTCTCGCCTTGAAGGGGCCAACACCTCCGTCGGGCCACGGATTCAACCATCCTGGGATACGG
>JBFWRA010000311.1:0-5728 GCA_050249155.1 Isosphaeraceae bacterium
AGGGCCGCACCCGGGACGTCCGCCTCTCGAACAACGTGCTCAGAGAAACGCGCGGGCCGGAGTCACGGACGGGAATTCGGCTGGGGACCGAGGTGGGTCGTGTCGACCTCGTCGACAATGAATGCGAGGGGTTCAAGACCGACCTCCTTGATCGCAGGTCCAAGGCGTGACGAGCCACGACGGCGCGACGCCTCGGGAGCGGAACGAGGCGTCGCGACTACCGTGTCGCTCGAACGCGCAGGGTCAACGCGTTCCGAGGATTGTCCACGACAAGGATGTTCACGTCCTCGTCCTCATAACCCTCGGCCCGCAGCGCGGGCAGAAAGTCCTGGATGAGTGGTTCGAACGATCGAAACTCTCCGCCGTTGGGCTCTCCGACGTGGAACCAACCCGCGTCGTGCGAGAGTAGCAGGTGGTCGAAGTGCCCCCGACGCCTCATGGCGTTCACCAGGCCCACGTGGTACTTGATGACGTTGGCTTCGGACGCGAGTCCGTCAAACTCGACGAACGCTCCACGCGCGGCGGCCTCGTTGTGGCGGCCTGCGTCGCGCTCGGTCTGCGCGTGAACCCAGATGAACGCCGACGCGTCGACTCCCTCCTGTTGAAGGAGGTCCAGTTGTTCGATCGCGGCGCGTCCCCCACCGGTGTGCGCGGCGATGGTCAGCCCTGTGCCGAGATGGACCTTCGCGGCGGCCCGAACGAGGTTGCGCTCGACCGGGGTCAGTGGACCGCTCCCCACGCCGATCTTCATAAACCCAGGACGAATTCCGCTCCCGTCGATCCCTTCCTTCCATTCGACCAACCAGCGCTCGGCGAGCTGGTCGGCGGTCTCTCGCTTGGCGTGTTCGGGTAGGTGTTTCCCACCGTTGGCCGCGTAATAGCCCGTGTTCGTCAGGATCTGTAGCCCCGTCGCATCCGAGAGGCTGGCCAGCAGCCTCACGTCTCGACCGAGGTAGGCGGGCGTGCATTCCGCCAGCGACTTCACCCCGAGATCCTTGAGCTGGGTGAGGAACGGGAACACGACCCTCGTGACGGCGTTGACGTCGTAGCGGTCCGTCGAGACGCGATCGGCGCCGATGAAGTCCACCATCACGTGTTCATGGGGGAGGCAGATCCCAAGGTCCTTGGGTTCGATCGGTCCACGCACCGTCCAGATTTTGCCCGTGCCGTCGGCGGGAAGGGGCACCGCCCTCCGAGGCTCCGCGCGGCTTCGATCCATGGGAAACAGACCGCAAACGCCCGCGGCGAGACTGGAACGTAGCGCGTCACGGCGATTCATCACGATCGACTCCCCAGCCAGTCCCGGTTACCTCTCCTGGGTTCATCTTACCCGACCCAGGCGTCCCGTGGTGAGTGGGTCGTGCCATCGTTAGAATCGTGGCGACGTGCGTACCGTGTCCGATCGGGCGCGACCTCTTCTTTCTCAATCGCTCGGAAAAAACTCCATGCCCCGCCCATTTTCTCGAACGACCTGGCCGGTTCGCGTCGGCGCGATCCTCGCGGCGTTGGCGGCCCCGGCATTCGGGGACGACGTGCCCAAAGGGGACGTCACGAAGTATTCGTTTGAGTCCAGCAAGATCTTTCCAGGGACGGTCCGCGATTACTGGGTCTACGTGCCGAGGCAATACGACCCCGCGAAACCGGCCTGCGTCCACGTCAATCAGGATGGAATCCAGTACAACGCCCCGGCCGTCTTCGACCGCCTGATCCACGAGAAGGCGATGCCCGTCACGATCGGCGTCTTCGTGATGCACGGGAGGGTGAAGGCCCCCAATGATCGATCGCTCGACCGCTTCAACCGGAGCTTCGAATACGACGGTCTGGGCGACGCCTACGCGCGGTTTCTTTTAGAGGAGCTTCTCCCCGACGTCGAGTCGAAGACGGCACCCGACGGTCGACCGATCCGGCTCTCGAAGGAGGGAAACGACCGAGCGATCGGAGGATCCAGTAGCGGGGCGATCGCCGCGTTCACCGCGGCCTGGGAACGTCCGGACGCCTTCCGCCGCGTCTTCAGTGCGATCGGAACGTACGTCGGACTGCGAGGGGGGGACGTTTACCCCACCTTGATCCGTAAATATGAGCCGAAGCCGCTGCGGGTCTTTCTGGAGGACGGCTCCAACGACCTGAACATTTATGGAGGCGATTGGTGGATGGCGAACCAGGCGATGGAGCGCGCACTTACTTTCGCCGGATACGAGGTCGCTCACGACTGGGGAGACGGCGGCCACAACGCCCGACACGCCACCGAGATCTTTCCCGACGCCGTGAAATGGCTCTGGAAGGACTGGCCCGCTCCCATCCAGGCCGGCCCTGGTTCGCAACAACTTCGCGAGATCCTCGTACCCGGCGAGGGCTGGCAACTCGTCGGGGAGGGATATCGCTTCACTGAGGGCCCCGCCGCCAACGCCCAGGGAGACGTTTACTTCAACGACATTCCCGCCAACACCACGTACAAGGTGTCGGAGAACGGAAAGCCCGAGGTCGTGCTCGACGACTCGAAGGGTGCCAACGGCCAGATGTTCTCCGCGGACGGCCGACGGTTCGCCGTGGCGACCGCGACCGAGCAGGTGCTGGCCTATGACGCCAACGGCGAGGCGAGCGTCGTAGCCAAGGGGTTCCGGGGCAACGACCTGGTCATCCGCCACGACGGCGGCCTCTACGTGACCAACCCCAGCCGCGACCCCGCCGTCGAGAGCAAGCTCTGGTTCATCGACTCCCAAGGGAAGGCGTCGGTGGTCGACTCCGGCCTGAAGTTCACCAACGGGGTGACGCTCTCACCCGATCAGTCGCTGCTCTACGTCGCCGAAAGCCGTTCGCGCTGGGTGTACAGCTACCAGGTCCAGGCGGACGGCACGCTCGCCCACAAACAAAAATATTATCACCTGCACGTTCCCGACGTGGCCGACGACGCCGGCGCGGACGGCATTCGGGTCGACCGCGACGGGCGACTTTACGTCGCCACGCGCATGGGGGTCCAGGTTTGCGACCAGGCCGGGCGGGTCAATTGCATCATCCCGACTCCCAACGGCAGGGTGTCGAACGTCTGCTTCGGCGGCCCGAACTTCGACACGCTTTACGCCACCTGCGGCGACAAGGTGTACCGTCGCAAGCTCAAGGTTCGCGGGATCGCCGGCTTCGAGCCCCCGAGCAAGCCGTCCGCGCCGCGACTCTGATTCGACCCCGGCCGTCAAGGCCGTGATCCGCCGCGCCGGCGGATCACGGCGTAGGGATCGTCGGGGGCGGCTTTGGGATCGACGTACCTGGATAGGTCGCGCAGAGCGATCACCTTGTACTTTTCGTCATGAAGGTACTTCATGTAGGTCTCGAATCGATCTCGGGGCGTGTGGACCCAGGGATGTTCCCCCTCGGGCACGCCGTGAAACTGAAGGATCGCGATTCGGCCGTCGCGAGCCTGGGAAACCGCCGTCTTGAAGTCGTCGAGGGTCCAGGCGGGGCGGGCGTCACCGGCGGTGGGGAGCAGGAGGGGATGGTCCTGACCGGGCTCGTAGGCGACCCCTCGACCCGCCTCGTAGGGAAACTCCGGCGCTCCTCCGCGCCTGGCGAACACAATGCCGTGGGCCTTCAACACGGGGATCGCCTCGGGCACGATCGCGTTGCCGGGATAGGCGAAGGACGTTGGGCGAGGGATGCCCGCGGCCTCGCAACGGGCGTCGATCCCCTCGAGCTGCTCCTTGAGACGGGTCACCGACTCGCGGGTCACGCCCATGTGGTCCCTGGTGTGGTTGCCGATCTCAAACCCGTCGTCATGAAGCGCCTTGATTTCTTTCCAGGTCATGTAGTTCGATTTATCGGTCGTGAAGTGGAACCCCTCCGTCACGAAGAAGGTCGCGCCGAAACCGTAACGCTTCAGCAAGGGACCAGCGACGTCGTGATGCGACTTCACGGAGTCGTCGAAGGTGAGCACGACGAGCTTGTCGGGGATGGGAACCCGCTTCGCGTTCTCGCCATCGACCTGAGACGTGACGGTGAGCGCGAGGAGGATCGCGAGAGAGTGCATGAGTCGCCTCGTTGGTGGTGGGGGTCAAACGCGGACGGAAGCGCCGCCGCGCCGCGCCAGTTGGTCGCGTTGATCGTCGTTCAGGAGGGCCGCCTGAAGGCGAACGGGCTCGCCGACGTCCTTGAAGAGCAGGTCGCCCCGTCCCAGCAGCGTCTCGGCCCCCGACTGGCCGAGAAGCATTTGCGATTCCAGATGCCTGTTCATGAACAACCCCACGCGCGCGGGGACGTTGGCGTCGATCGCGCCCTTGATGACGGCTCGACTGGGCTGTTGCGTGGCCAAAATCAGGTGGATTCCCGAGGCGCGCGCCTTCGCTCCCAGTCGGGTGATCTGAGACTCCAGGAGTTCCCGCTCGGCCTTGTCGCCGCGGATCAGGTCGGCGTACTCGTCACAGACGCAGACGATCCTGGGAAGCGTCTGGCCGGTTTTGCGAACGTGGTCCTCGATCGTGTCGGAACCTGACGACTCCAGTTTCCGATAACGCGACTCCATTTCCTCGATGAGCTCGGCGAGTGCTTCCGAGGCGAGCTTCTCGGGAGGATGGACGATCGGCCTGAGCAGAAACGGGGAGCTTCTCAACCATGAGAACGCGTTGCGCTTCGGGTCGATGAGGACCAGGCGGAGGGTCTCCGGGGTATTGGCCAGGATCAATCCCGCGATCGCCGAACGTAGCCACTCGCTCTTGCCGCTACCCGTCGTGCCCGCGACGAGGACGTGCGCGTGCTCGGGTCGCGAGAGGTCGGCGACGGTCAGCGACCCGTCGAGCCCCACTCCCACCGGCACTCGGGAACTCCCCACTTCCGGGTCGACGTCGCGAAGGAACTCGGATTGAATGGCGTCGAACGGCAGGGTTTGCCGGTCGGCG
The DNA here is from genome assembly GCA_050249155.1 of Isosphaeraceae bacterium. GTDB lineage: Bacteria > Planctomycetota > Planctomycetia > Isosphaerales > Isosphaeraceae > JBFWRA01. The sequence continues at coordinate 4,884 of JBFWRA010000311.1, forward strand.
CGCTGGACGTCCACGACCACCCTGGAGCCGTCGATCTCGATCCGGGGCGAAGCGCCCAGACCGAGACGGACCCGCAACTCCTTGGCCCGGTTCTGGATCGCGGCGACCTTGACCCCATGCTCCAGGGTGAGGGAAAAGCGGATAAAGGCGGGCCCCACGACAGGCGGGCCGTCGAGCCGGACCTGAACGTCGTGTTCGGCCAGCGCGGCGACGAGTCGTTCTCCCAGCGCGTCTTGATCCTGGTCGATGGGCGGAGCCGTCGGTCGTTGACGGCCTTCAAGCACTCCCGCGAGTCCGCCGATGAGCTTGAAGAGCGCGGGGCGCGCCGACTCGACCTGATCGGCCCGAAAGACCCGCTCCTCGCGCTCGGGTCCGAAGCGGACCAGCGCGACGTCCCCCGCGGGTTCCCTCTCGTTCGAGAGCATCAAATGATAAAGCAACGCCTGCGCGAGATCGGCCTCCGGGGCGTTTCGGCCGAGCTTCAGCTCGACGACGCACCACCGCCCGGGCGCGACTCGAAGCACGGCGTCGGCGACGCCGTGGAGCGTCACGGGTCCGGTCCAGCCTGGATCTTCGAACGTCCTGGAGAGTGGAACCTCCGGCAGGGCGATCTCGGTCAGTCCAGGGAGTCGGGCGAGCCAGTCGCAGAGCGACTCGACGGCCTCCCAGAACTTCAAAAGGGCTTCGCCCTGGCCGCGCAATTGGACCCGGTCCTGTTGGATCCGAGGACCCACGAGCACGTCGTAGGCGTGCCGTCGAAGCGCGGTGCGCACCGCGTCGGGATGAGAATCGAGCCCTTCGAGCGCCGAGCGGGCGTTTCGCTCCGGATCGTCGCCGACGAGCCC
>JBFWRA010000312.1:0-5719 GCA_050249155.1 Isosphaeraceae bacterium
CCGGAGGATGATTGCCTCGAAGGTGGAGGTGTTCGCGGCGTGTACGTGGCTGTGGTTCAGGAGGATGTGTCGGCATGAGGCGCGAAACTCGCGGGGAAGTTGGGAACTTGCTGATCGGACTGGTCGTTTTTGGGATCGTCGTGGAGGCGGGGGGGACTCGGACGGTCGGGGCGCAGGGGATTCCGGGCGTCACCGACGTGGGGAAGGCCGCGGACCCGCCCGTCGCGCAACCGAAGGATTCCCCCAAGGCGGTTCCCGCTCCCACGAAGGATAATCCCGAGGCCACCGTCGCCACGGCCGCTGGTCCAATCAAGACCGATCAGCCGGTCAACGATCACGGCGTCGAGGAAGCGCTTAAGGACCTCTTGCCCAAGTACCCCGGCGTGCGATCCATCGTGCCGACCGTCATTCAAGGGGTCGTTGAACTCGACGGACACGTGCAGGACGACGACGTCCGCGACCAGATGACCCGGGTGGCCATGCAGGTCGAAGGGGTTCGCATGGTCGTCAATCGGCTGAAGACCGACGCCCAGACGTTGACCTCGCGCGAACTGGTGATGAAAAAGCTCGCGGAGAGCTGGGAGTTCGTCTCTCAGCGCTGGCTGATCGCGATCCTGGCGCTGGTGATCGTGCTGGTCTTCTCAACGTTGGCGCGGCTGTTCCATCGCCATGCCGAGACGTTGCTCGCCCCGTTCGTCACGAACATGTTGTTGCGTTCGGTGCTCGGGTCGCTGATCGGTTCGGCGCTGCTGGTCGCTGGCGTCCTCCTGGGTTTGCAGGTGTTGAACCTGACGCAAGCGGTGCTCTCGATCCTGGGCCTGGCCGGGGTGATCGGACTGGCCGTCGGGTTCGCGTTCCGCGACATCGCCGAGAACTTCATCGCCTCGGTGCTCCTCGGCTGGCGCAGACCGTTCCGGCTGGGCGATTACGTCACGGTGGCCGGCCACGCCGGCGTGGTCAAGTCGCTGAACACGCGGGCGACGGTGCTGGTGACGCTCGAGGGCAAGCACGTGCGAATCCCGAACAACGTGATTTACAAGGAGATCCTGGTCAACTCCTCGGCCTCGTCCAGTACCCGGGGTTCGTTTGACGTGATCATCCCTTACGAGGTCTCGACCGCCCTGGCGATGGACGCGATGACCCAGGCCCTGCGCGAGGTGGACGGAGTGCTCCCCAACCCCCCGGCGCGGGTCCTGGTGGAGTCGCTGGAACTCAACGGGATTCGTCTGCGAGCCTATTACTGGCTCCCCGTCGTCGGCGTCGACGGCTTCAACCTCCACAGCGAAGCGCGGTTGAAGGCCAAGGTCGCCCTTCAAAAGGCGGGCATCATGCCGCCACCGACCAACGTCGTGGTCTCGGTTCTCGGCAAGGTCCCCATCGAGCGCGACGGCCGGGACGACGCCTCCAGGGACGTCGTCGGCCCGCGCGTCGTCGTGACCCGAGCCCAGGCCGAGGCCAACCTGCGCCGCGACACCTTCGCCGCCGATCACGCCACCTCGACCCTGACCCCCGACTCCCCCACTCCGATGGAAAGGGTGCTCGAACAGCCCGAGACCCGTGTCAGCGAGGAAGGCGCGAACCTCCTCCTCAAGGAGAAGCGAACCCAGGAGTCGCAATGAATGGACGAGGGGGGATCGTGGTCCGCCAGGAATCCCCATGTCTCATCCATGAGTCAAAATTTAAGCAGTATTGACTGTCGGCGATCGGCGCGCGCCTCCCCGGCACTTTCCGATCCAGCCCCTGGACACGACTCTCCAGGACGGTTCAATAGGGACGCGGCGAACTTCGCGCCCTGGTTTTCCCAAACGCGGTGAACCGATGAACCGGTCCTGGCTCGTGATCGTGGCGATTCCGCTGTGCTGGCCCAGCGCCCGGGGGTCGGAACGGCCGCCGAACGTCGTGGTGATCCTGGCGGACGATCTAGGCGCGCGGGACCTGGGCGTCGACGGCGCGGACCTCCATGAGACGCCGAACCTCGACCGACTGGCGGACCAGGGGGTGCGGTTCACCCAGGCGTACGCGATGAGCGTTTGCTCACCGACCCGCGCCGCGATCATGACCGGCAAACACGCCGCGCGTTTGCGCATGACCATCTGGCGCGAGGGAGCCCTGCGGACTCGCGACCGAACCGCGCCAGCGTCGAAACGACTCCTCCCGCCGTTGACCGTGGCCGACTTGCCCCACGCGGAGACGACCCTGGCCGAGGTGCTCCGGGCGAGAGGGTATCGGACCATTCACGTCGGGAAGTGGCATCTGGGCGACGCCACAGGTTATCCCGAAACGCATGGATTCGACGTGAACGTGGGAGGGACCCTCTGGGGAGCGCCCGCCACGTACTTCCATCCGTTTCGTGGCGACCGACGCTTCGGTGGCGAATATCGATACGTCCCCGGCCTGGGGCCGGGCGCGCCTGGCGACTACCTGACCGATCGCCTCACCGACGAGGCCCTCCACGCGATCGACGAGGCGGGGGACCAGCCGTTCCACCTCAACCTCTGGTACCACTCGGTCCACACGCCGATCGAGGGAAAGCCCGAACGGGTCGAGCGCTATCGCGCCAGGCTCAAGCCCGAATTCCACCACCAGAATCCCGAGTACGCCGCGATGGTTTCGAGCCTCGACGAGAACGTCGGCCGGGTGCTTCGCAGGCTCGACGAGCGTGGGCTGACCAACGACACCCTGGTCATTTTCCTCTCCGACAACGGCGGGTTCGTGGGGGACTTCGAGGGTCGGCCGGTGACGAGCAACGCCCCCCTGCGGTCCGGAAAGGGTTCACTTTACGAAGGGGGAATTCGTGTTCCAACCATCGTCCGATGGCCGGGAAGGGCGAAGCCGGGCGCGACCTGCGACGTGCCCGTGACCTGCCAGGACCTGTGGCCGACCGTGGTCGAGGCCGTCGGCGCGGGGGATGAGATCGCGAAGGCCCGGCCCGACGGTTTGAGCCTGATCCCCTTGCTGGACGATCCCCGGGCGGCGCTGAAACGCGACGCCCTGTACTTCCACTACCCGCACGAGTACGCGACCACCACGCCGGTCAGCGCGATTCGAGCGGGGGACTGGAAGCTCCTGGAATACTTCGAGGACGGCCGCGTCGAACTCTACCATCTCAAGGACGACCCCGGGGAGTCGCGCGACCTCGCCCGGGTCGAACCCGACCGCGCCGAGACGCTGAGAAGGCGACTCGCCCGATGGCGGGACGACGTCGGGGCGCAACTCCCCGAGCCCAATCCCTCGTATCGGAATCCGCCGACACGTTAACCCGTGCCGCGCTCACCACAGGATCGACCATGATGAATCGAACGCCAGGATTGATCGGCGGCCTTGGCCTCAGGAATAGGCCGGGAATCACTTCCCGATTACTCGATGGATCAGGGTGCCCCGTGGTTCGGGACTCCGAACCCGTGGGGTTCCGCCGCGGCCATTGGCGCGAGTTCGGCGGACCGAACCTCGTGGCATCCTCGGCTCGCTCCACAAATCGGGGAGTCATTCTCGGCTTGGTCCTCAGCCTCGGCCTGCTGGCCGGGTCGACCCCTCGGACCGCGAACGCGGTGGACGACCTGAAGGGACGCAGGCCGAACGTGATTCTCATCATGACCGACGACCAGGGATATGGCGACCTCGCCTGCCATGGCAACCCGGTGATCAAGACACCCCACCTCGACGCCTTGCACGCCGGCTCGGTTCGGTTCACGGACTTTCACGTCAGCCCCACCTGTTCGCCGACACGGTCGGCGTTGCTAACGGGTCGACATGAGTTCAAAAATGGCGTCACTCATACGATTCACGAACGCGAACGTCTGACCTTGAGCGCGACCACGCTGCCCCAGGTGCTCAAGTCCGCGGGCTACGCCACCGGCATCTTCGGCAAGTGGCACCTCGGCGACGAGGACGCGTACCAGCCCGGCCGCCGCGGCTATGACGAGGTTTTCATCCACGGCGCGGGGGGAATCGGCCAGTCCTACCCGGGAAGCTGCGGCGACGTCCCGCGCAACTCGTATTTCGACCCGGTCGTCCGGCACAACGGCACGTTCAAAAAGACCCAGGGATATTGCACCGACGTCTTCTTCAAGCGGGCCGAGGAGTGGATCGGCGCGGTCAAGGGGAACGCCCCGTTCTTCTGCGAGATCACGCCGAACGCCCCCCACGCGCCGCTGGACTGTCCCAAAGGCTCCGACGCCCCCTATCAGGGCAAGGTGCCGCCGAACGTCGCCAAGTTCTACGGCATGATCACCAACATTGATGAGAACGTCGGCAAGCTTCTCGCCAGGCTCGAGGAATGGGGGATCGAGAAGGAAACGCTCGTGATCTTTTTGACTGACAACGGCTCGGCGACCGGCTCGGGCGTCTTCAACGCGGGAATGCGCGGGGCCAAGGGCACCGCCTGGGAAGGGGGCACGCGCGTTCCCTCGTTCTGGCGGTGGCCGGGCACGTTGCCCGCCGGGGTCGACGTCTCCGCCTTGACCTGTCATTACGACGTCTTCCCCACGCTCGCCGAGCTGGCCGGCGCGAAACTCGACGGCGAGGTGGCCGGGCAGGTCGAGGGACGGAGCCTCCTGCCCCTGTTGCGGGACGCTGGCTCGCCCTGGGCCGACCGCTACTTCGTATCACACGTCGGCCGCTGGGGAACCGAGGTGGACCCGAGAGTCGACTCCCAGGTCGGCCGATATGATCAATGCTCGGTCCGCTGGCGAAACTATCACCTGGTGAGCCCTGGGAAATCGGCCGAGAAGGCCTGGCGGCTTTACGACCTGACCACCGACCCCGGCGAACAGACCGACGTGGCCGAGAAGCTCCCCGAGGTCGTCGCCCGGCTCGACGGCTTTTACGACGCCTGGTGGGCCGGGATCAAGCCCCTGCTGGTCAACGAGCGGGTGAAGGGCCCCGACGTCAACCCGTTCAAGGCCGCTTACTGGAACCAGTATCGAGGCCCAGGCCCCAACGACGCGCCGCCACCGTCGGCCGCGTCCCAGTGACGTCCACCCACTCACACCACCCGCCTTGAAGGACTTCAGGAGGCTTCCCATGTCGAGTCACCCGCCCCGACTTCCCTCCCGACGCGCGATTCTGGGGGCGGCCGGGGGCCTGCTGGCGTCCTCGGGACTTGGGTTCCGGATCGACGCCGTCGAACCTCGAACTCAAGAACCGATCGCCCACTGGCCGCTTCAGGGGGATACCCGGGACGCCACCGGGCATGGCCATCACGCCGAGAATCACGGCGTGGACCTGAACGCTCCCGGCCCTTCGGATGAACCGGGCCGGGCCGCTCGATTCGACGGCCGCGGGGCGTTCCTCGAAGTCCCCGCCGATCGCGCTCCGGCGCTGGGTGGAAGCGACTTCACCCTGGCCCTGCGCCTCAAGACCGACCGCGCCCTCGACGGACCTCTCGGCGATCTCGCCGCGCGGTTCGATCCGGTCGGCAGGGTCGGCTGGTCGCTCGGCTTCAACGACGCGACCTGTACGACGAGCGTCGCGAACTCCCGGCAGCTCGCCTTCGGGATCGACAGGGGCACCGAACCGGCCTGGACCGACTGTGGCCGCCCTGGCCAGAGCGTCTACACCCAGGCGCTCGCCGTCTTCGACGGCGCGCTCCACGCCGGCACCTGTGAGCCGGGCGAGGGTGAGTCGGGACACGTTTATCGGTATGAGGGCGGCAGGACGTGGGCGGATTGCGGCTCCCCCGACCCTTGCAACGCCGTCGCCGGCCTGGCCGAGTTCGACG
>JBFWRA010000313.1:0-5716 GCA_050249155.1 Isosphaeraceae bacterium
CCAGGAAGGTGGCGACGCTGAGAATCCAGAAGGCCGAGTTGCTATCGGTCGCGAGGTAGGGGGTGGCGATGGTCGAGACCGTGCCCACCAGGTGGCAGAGGAACGCCAGCCCGAGCATCCGCTTCATCCCGAGGAAGTCCACGATGAACGAGCCCACGGCCATCGAGAGCGCCATGCCATAGAACGCCAAACTCGTGATCGTGCCGAGGGCGAGGTTATCGAGCTGGAATGACTGACCCCAGGCGGGGAGGACGTCCTGCCGGATCACGAAGGAAAAGGCCGAGGCCACCAGCGAGACGCAACTGGCGACGAACAGGCGTCGCGGATTCATGGGCGCGAACTCCGGGAGAGGGTCGAGGATCGGATCGAGTCGAGTCGGACCGGACCGGGATGAGCGAAGTGCAACACTTCATAACCGAGCCTGGCCACGAAATCCAGGGGCTCGCCCCGACGACGGTCCACGCCTTCGACACGCCAGGCGTTCGACTTCCCCGAGGGAGGACGTGAGCGTTAGATTGAGGTATGAGGTGGGCGTCGCGAACGGAAGATCCGAATCGAGAAGAGGCGGGTGATGCGCGCCGGCCGAATCAAGCGCTCGATCCTTTACCTGTGGACCTCACCGACGACCCTCGTCGGCCTCTCCGCGGGCGCGCTGACCCTGGTCACCGGAGGGCGGGTTCAGCGCAAGGATGGGCTCCTGGAATTCCACGGGGGATTCTCAAGGTGGTGGCTGAGACGGATCAGCGGAGGGGCCTCGGCCATGACGCTCGGCCACGTGATCCTCGGCCAGGACGAGGAATGCCTCGATTTCTGCCGAGAGCACGAGCAAGTTCACGTTCGCCAGGCGGAGATCTGGGGAGCGACCTTTCTCCCGGCCTATGTGCTGGCCAGTCTTTGGGAAGCGCTCAGGGGCCGGCACTATTACTTCGACAACTGGTTCGAACGCGAAGCCAGGGCGCGTTGCGGAGAGGTCCGCCACCGCGTCAAGCGCTGAGTCGAGTCATCGCCGACTGGGCTTCTCACCCGCCCAGCAGTGAGCGGAGCAGCCCGGGAGGTCGGCCGCCTGGCACGACGATCCGGTCTCCGGGGAAGATCTGATAGTTGGTGACGGTGTCGCCACGGTTCTTGATCCCTTCCCAATCGATCCGAAGCACCTGGTCCGGACCACCCGCGGGATGGGGACGCACGAGATACGCCTTCTCGGGAAGGCTATTCGACTTGAGCCCGGCGGTCAGGATCGCGTCCAGCACCGTCTCATTGCCAGTGACTGGGAACCTGCCCTGCGTCGTCACCGTGCCGAGCACGTAGTAGTTCTTGCTCTGCGAGCCGTTTGTCAGCCGGGCCGAAACCCGGTAGGGGTCTTTCGGGGCTTTCTGACCGGCGATCGCCATGAGGTGCAGCGCGACTTTCCGTTCGACCTGTTCCAGGGTCAGCCCGGCGACGTAAACGTCCCCGGCGAAACCCAGGTCGAGGTTCCCGTCGGACTGGACCGCGTAGGTCGAGTATCCCAGGTCGGGCACCTCGGGCTTCACCAGGATCTCCAGCTCATCCGGAGGCTCGACCACGTGCGCGGGCATCGAGACCATCTGGAGTTCCCGGGGCTGACCCGGATCCACGATCCCGAGCTGGGGGATGTGTTTCTGGGAAATCCTGTCCCCCAGGCCTGTGCAGCCCGTCGAGCCAAGGAGCGAGAACGTCCCAACGAGACAGACCCACCCGATCGGTCGGGCCGAGTGCTTCCATGCGGTCATCGGCCTCTCACCCCCTCAGTCCATTGATCGAGCCGGGTCGTCGTCCCGGCGCGAACTCCGTCCATGGTTCGCCGCATCGTTAAGAAAGATCGACCGCGGGGGGGCGTCGACTTGACGGGAAAGTCGGGATTGACCGGGTCGGCGGGACGGGGTAGCTTCCGCCTGCCTCAGACCTCTTGCCTGGTTCACCCAGGGCGAAGTCGGCCGCCACGGAAGGTGGCCGTCCCCGCCGGCGGAGGTCGACACGGGGCGAATCAGGCGATCGCCCATGACGGGAACCGTTTCTCGGGTATTGTTCCTCGGCCTCGACGGCGGCACCATGTCCGCCCTGTCGCCTTGGTTCGATCGGGGGCTGACTCCCAACCTCGCCACGCTCTGGCGACGTTCGGCGTTCGGCACGCTCCGGTCGTCCGACCCGATGGTCACTCCCGTCGCCTGGACCTCCTTCCTGACCGGGTGCACGCCGGTCGACCATGGAATCCACGAGTTCTATTATCTCGAACCTTGTGATCGAACCATTCGGGCCAATCACGCGGGCCGGATCCGCGTGCCGAACCTCTGGCAGGTCCTCTCCGCGACGGGCAGGCAGGTGGTCAGCCTCAACCTGCCGATGACGTACCCGCCGCCCAGGGTCAAGGGGCTCGTGGTGGCGGGCTCCGACGCGCCCGGGCTGGACTGGGCGTTCGCGCAGTGCCCGGGTTTTGGCGAGGAGCTTCGTCGACTCGTCCCGGATTTCACGCACAAGATCCTCTGGAAGTCTCGGCCCAAGTCGCTCGACGAATTGAAGCGTCAGGCCGCGCGGAATCGAGCGGTCTTCCGCGCCCAGGTGAAGGCCGCCGAACTGGCGGACGTCCGCACCGATTGGTCGGCGCTGATGGTCCACTTCCACAACCTGGACAGCCTCCAACACCGGCTCTGGCCTTACCTCGACCTGGACGAGACCGGCGAGCGCAAGCCGGGCTGGAACGAGGAGGTGGAGAGCTGCGTTCGCACGCTCGACGAATGCGTGGGACGGCTGCTTGACCTGGCCGCCCGGAGGGACGCCGCGATCGTCGCCCTGAGCGATCACGGGTTCGGACCTTGCAAGGCGCTGGTCAACGTCAACGGCCTGCTCTGCGAGGCGGGCCTCCAGCGCTCCTTGATGTACGGAACCCGGTTCCGCTACCGCGCCCAACGCCTTGGGGAGCGCTTCCACCGTTGGTTGACGAGGACGGCTCCCGGCGGCTCCGGGCGACGGCTCCCGAGATCAGTCGAGGGGCAACTCGGCTGTGACTGGTCCCGGACGTTGGCCTTCGCCCCTTTTGGACAATTGAGCGGCTGCGTCTTCTTGACTCCCGAGGCCGCTCGCCACTCCGGCCTGGCCGATCGGGTTCGCCTCGAAGTCATCGAACGGTTTCGGGAAGCCAGAGATCCCGCGACAGGTGATCTCCTGTTCCGCGACGTCTTCTCGACGGCGCAGCGCTACGGAATCGATCCCGCCGAGCGAGGGCTTCCCGACGTGCTGGGGCTGTCGGCCGATGGATATCAGGCTCAGGCCAAGTGGGGAGTCTCCATCCGAAACAAAGTGTTGCGTCCCGATCCCGATCTCCCCGCGACGCACTGGAGTCAGGGGATCGTGGCGATCGACGCGCCTGGCGTGCGACCTGGCGGTCGGATTTCGGCCGAACTCAACGACGTCGCCCCCACCACCCTCGCGCTGCTGGGGCTCCCGATCCCCCAGACGATGGACGGCAGGGTGCTTCAGGACGCCTTCGAGGACGCGCTCCCGGTCGTGCGAGGGACCGCGCCCGCCATCGAGGAGAACCCAGATTACTCGGTCTTGCTCGCCGCCGGGTTCGGCTCGGCACCCGATTGACGCCCGAGCGCGACCCGGCCCAACGTCCTGGTTCAGTCGTCCACCCACGAGGTACTTTGTTCATGGATGAGATCCGATCGGCGGTCCACAACTATATTCTTCACGAGTTCCTGCCCGGCGAGGACCCGGACGAACTCACCGACGAAACGCCGCTCATCAGCGGAGGAATCCTCGACTCGATCAGTACGCTCAGGCTGGTCGCGTTCATCGAGGATCACTTTTCCGTGACGGTCGAAGCCCACGAGGCGGGGGTCGACAACCTCGACTCGGTCGGGCAGATCACTCGGCTGATCGCCGAGAAGAAATCGGCCGCCTGACCTCCCGCCATGCCGAATCCGGGGCTCGCGGCGGTCAACCCGCCGCGAGCACGTCGCCCACGAACCCGGCCTCTCGAAGTTCCTCGACGATCCGACGCGTCAGCGCTCCCGAGGCGTCCATCCTTGGAAACTTGTGCTGCCCGCCCAGTTTTCCCCTGGACCTCATCCAGGACTCGATCCCGCCGGAACGGCAAACGACGACCTCCGGTAGGGGAAGTCCCACCCCTTCCGCCCGGTGCGCCTGATAGTCCGCGTTCCGATGGCACAATTCGCGATCCAGGGCCTCGCGAAACGCTCCAAGGTCGGCCGGGAGCTTGAGGAACTCGAACACGAAGAGGTGATGGCCCAGCGCCCCTTGAAAAACGGGGCCAACGTGCCAGTCCCGGACGGTCGCGCCCGTCGCCGAGCAGGCCGAGGCGACCGCCGCCTCGACTTCCTCGCTGACGAGGTGTTCTCCAAACGCCGAGAGCGAGTACTTGGTCCTTCCCGTGAAGCGAAGCAGAGGCGGATTCAGCGACTCGAACCGCACGGTGTCGCCGATCAGGTGCGCCCAGAGCCCCGCGCGGGTCGAGACCACGATCGCGTAGTTGACCCCCGGCACGACGTCACCGAGCCAGTGCCTGGTCGGCCGATCCCGGCCCAGTTCGTCCAGCGGGACGAATTCATAAAAAAGGCCGTGGTCGAAACAGAGCCGCAAGAGCCCGGTCTCCGGATCGCCAAAGGCGATGAACCCTTCCGAGCAAGGGTAAGACTCCTGGAGCCGGACCGTGGGCGACCCGACCACGTCCCGGAAGCTCGCCTCGTACGGGTCGAACTTGACTCCCCCGTGGACGATCAATTCCAGGCTCGGCCAGACGTCACTGATCGTCGTTTGGCCTGTGATCTCAAGCACCCGCTGAAAGAGGACCAGCAGCCAGCTCGGCACGCCGCTGACCAGCGTGATCGGTTCCTGGACGCTGGCCCTGGCGAGCCTGGTCAGCTTGAGGTCCCAGTCCGAGATCAGGGCGAGATCCAGCGGCGGAAACGTGTAGGGGCGTAGGATCGGACTGAGTTCCTTGGCGGCGATCCCGCTGAGGTCCCCTTGCTGGACCCCGGGAGCGGGCCTCTCCAAATCGCTGGAGCCGCCGAGGAAGAACATCCGCCCTTGAAAGAGTCGCGAATCCGGACGCGCGCGAACGTGATAGGCGACCATCGTCCTGGCCGCCTTCTCATTCGACCGGATCATCGCGCGTGAGACGGGAATATATTTCGTATTGCCTTGCGTCGTGCCGCTGGTGAGCGAGAGGTATGGAATGAGGCCGGGCCACGTCAGATCCTGGAAGACGGGGTAGGCGTCCTTGAGGTAGTCGTTCCAGAGCGCCTCGTAGGTTCTCAGAGGAACGGCGTTCTGAAAGTCGCGAACCGACCTCAACGCGGCGAAGGAGTGATCTCGACCGAATCGCGTCGCCGCGGCGACCTTGAGCAGCCGAAGCAAACCGCTCCGTTGAAGTCGGACCGGGTCGGCCGTCGCGAGCGCGGCGGTTCGTCGAGCGGCGTGGAGGCGAAAGGCCCTGTTCACCTGGGATCGCACGACGGGGTGTCCCGCGATCCGATCCAGCCACGACACGCCACTCATCTCAGGAGGGGTCCTTCACGCCTTTGCAATGGTAGACGCCCGCGGGGGGAAGGTTGCGGGGCTCGAATCGAAAGCGGACCTCGTTGAAGATTCTTTGATAGAAGCGCAGATAAACCCAGGGACGCTCCGTGATCTGGCGAAAAGTTCCTTCGGGGGTCGACACCGACTTGACCACTCG
>JBFWRA010000314.1:0-5713 GCA_050249155.1 Isosphaeraceae bacterium
TCACCTCATCACGGGGCACCTCGCGTTTCCTGGCGAGAATCCGATCGAGCGCATGGGCAAGCGGATCAACGGTCGGCCCGTCCCGATCACCGACGTCAGACCGGACGTCCCGCGGGGATTGGTCCGGGTCATCGAAACGATGATGGCGCACAAGCCGCAGGATCGGTATCCCACCGCGGACGCCGCCGCCGACGCGCTTCAGGCGCTGCTGAAACCGAAGGTCCGCTCCTCGTCCCAGGAGCGGAGGGACCGGACCCGGGACCAGGAGGGAACTCCCGCGGACGAGGCGAACCCGGTCCCCGCTCCCCTGACGGCGCCGCCCCCGGCTTACCCTCGATGGTTACTCGGCTTCGCCTCGCTCGCCGAGAGGCGTCCCACGATCGCCTTGACCTGCCTCCTGGGAGCTCTTCTCGGGTCCTTCGCGCTCGGATTTCTCGTGGCGTGGATGACCCTGGTGGATTGAGGGCGTACCTCGCCGCGAGACCCCCGACCACGGACGCGGCCAGGCGCGTCGTGTGAGGCAACCCCTTGCCGATTTTCCGACGGGAGGTCATGATGGCATCGTTCGCCTCGGTCCGGGAATGCTCGTTGGAGAGGCCCTGGCCTCCTCGAATTCCTTGATCCCGTCGCGGAACCTCGACCACCCGTTGGGCTCGTGACCCTCCTCCGCGTTCCCCACCCACGACTTCGCCCAGGATCTTCAAGAATGCCGCCCGCCGCTCTGGTCGACCCCTTGACGATTGACACCTCGCGCGTGCTGGTCGATCGGGAAGGGATTCGCCAGTTCAACCCGGAGCGGCACGAGATGGAGCAACTCACGGCGATCATCGGGTTCGAGCCGGACCAGAACCTGGTGATCGGCTACAAGGACCTGGGGCCCGACGAGTTCTGGGTGCGCGGTCATATGCCCGGATTTCCCCTGATGCCGGGCGTGCTGATCTGTGAGGCCGCCGCGCAACTCGCCAGCTACTACTGCTCGGCGATCAAACTCGTGGAAGGGGGCTTCCTGGGTTTCGGCGGGATGGAGGACGTGCGATTCCGGGGGCCGGTTCGCCCCGGGGATCGACTCGTGCTCGTCTGCAAGGCGGTGCGGGTCAACCGCCGCCAGACCATTTTCGAGACGCAGGGCTTCGTCGATCACACGATGGTGTATCACGGTCGCATCATCGGCGTTCCGCTCGCCCCCGCGGATCGAGACGCGGCGCAGCCCGCCTCATCGCAAGCGGAAGCGAAGTAGGGCGGCCTCGCGGCCTTTCGCCAGCCTGACGTGATCGAACCCAGAGCCCCCAAACCGCCTCAGGCCATGTCCCACCCACGCTCCCCCATTGACGCATCGCCTTTCACCCTCGTACACGCTCCCGATCAGGGCCAGGTCCGTTGGGACGAACTGTTCGGAAACGATCAGCCGGTGGAGCTCGAAATCGGTTCAGGGAAAGGGCTGTTTCTCCAGAATCAGGCGACCCTTCACCCGGATCGCAACTATCTGGGCATTGAGATTTCCCGGAAGTACGCCCGCAAGGCGGCCGAACGCGTCGCCAAGCACGGTCTGACCAACGTCCGCGTCTGGGCGGGTGACGCCCGGCCGTTTCTGGCCGCCTGCGTGCCTCCCGAGAGCCTCGCCGCGGCGCACGTCTACTTTCCCGATCCCTGGTGGAAGGCCCGCCACAAGAAGCGCAGGGTCTTCACGGAGTCCCTGCTTCGCGACCTTCAGGCGGGCCTTCGCGATGGAGGTTCACTTCGCGTCGCGACCGACGTGGAAGAATATTTTCAGGTGATCCGCGACCTGATCGGCGCGTTTCCTGGATTCGTCCCGACCCCCGTCGAGGAGAACCTCGCCCCGCGAAACGACCTGGATTACCTGACGAACTTCGAACGCAAGTATCGGATCGAGGGGCGGCCGATCTTTCGATTCGACGCGCGCCTGCGCCGTGATTTGATCCCGGCCGCCGACCTCGCTCGCGACGTTCAGCGAACCCGGCCGCCGTCGCGGGACGCCGACGCCAGTTCGTAGGACCGCACGCCGACGGGACGGGTCGGGAGCTTGGCGTCGATTTGATAGAGTCTCTCCCCCGCGGGGGTGGGGTAGTCTCCCGTGATGCAGGCCTGGCAGAGCCGGTCCTCGGACAGGCTCACCGAGCGCGCGATCGCCTCGACCGGGAGATAACGCAGGCTGTCGGCCCCAAGGTCCTCGGCCATCAGCGCCTGGGCCTGGTCGGTCACCCGGCACCCCGGGCCCTCGGTGAACCGCGTGGCGAACAATTCGTCCCTGCGGGACATGTCGATCCCGTAGAAGCAGGGGGCGATGATCGGTGGGCAAGCGACCCGGAGGTGAATCTCCCTCGCTCCGCCACGATCCCGGATCTCGTGAACCAGCGCGCGCATCGTGGTCGATCGGACGATGCTATCCTCCACCAGAAGCACCCGCTTGCCGGCGAGGACCTCAGGCAGCGGAGTGTACTTGAGCTTGGCCTTGGCCGCTCGGTCGGCGGTGCCCTCGATGAAGGTTCGTCCGACGTAGCGGTTCCTCATCAGTCCCTCCACCGAGGGAATTTTGAGAGCGAACGCCATCGCGTCGGCCGCGGCCTTGGCCGTGTCGGGAACGGGCACCACGATCGTCTCGTTGTCCAGGGGCACGTCCTCGAGCCTGGCCAACTCCTTGCCCAGCGCGGCCCTGCTGAGATAGACCGATCGGTCGTCGAGGGTGCTCGCGACGTTGGCGAAGTAGATCCACTCAAAGAAGCAATGCGAGGCCCTGGACGAGTGCGCGAAGCGTTGGTGTCGGACGCCGTCGCGGTTGGCGACGACCAGGGTGCCCGGCTCAAGTGAGCGAATCCCCTTGAACCCGAGGTTGGAGAGGGGGACGCTTTCGCTGGCCGCGGCGAAGAGGGGGCCGTCCTCGGCGACGCAGAGGGGTCGAAACCCGTTCGGGTCTCGGACCACCACGAGGTCTCCACCCGCGGTGACCAGGACGATGTTGTACGCCCCGTCGAAACGCTCCGAAAGCCGATGGAACACCCCTTGCCAGTCGACGTCGGCCGGTTCGGTCGACAGCTCGTAGCTCAGGGAGTGCATCAGGATTTCGGTGTCGGTGTCGCGCTTGAGGTGATAGTCCCCCTGGTCGAGCAGTTCTTGCTTGAGGTCGGCGTAGTTCGTGAGCTGACCGTTGAAGGCGACGGCGAACCAGCGGGTCTTGCGACCATGCTCGCGTTCGAATGGCTGTGCGTATTTGCGGTCGTCCGCGCCGCACGTGGCGTACCGGACGTGGCCGATCGCCGAGGGGCCGTCGAGCCGCTCCATGATCGACTCGAATTTCGGTCTGTGGTTGAGTCGGAACGCCTCGGCGACGGTTCCGACCTCCTTGTGCGTGTAGATCAGGGCGTGTCGTCCGGGGTTGAAGCTGCTCATGCCCGCGGCGAGTTGACCCCGATTCTGCATGTCCAGGAGCATCCGAGGGATGAGCCTCGCGACGCTATTGACGTCCCCGGGGTTGGGGACCAGTGGTGAGACCTCGCGGCCGTTGGCGTGAAACACGGCCGCCACGCCACATTCGTGGTTGAGTTCACCCATGGGAGCGTCGGTTCCCGGAGGATTCCTGACGTCCTGGGACGCCCGGAAGGAGTTGGAGCGACCCGTTTCGAGTCGACGGTCAGAGCCGGTCGTGGGCGATTCTGGCGAAGCTTCGGGGGGGCGTGTTGATCTAGGCCGCCGTCGGACCCTCATTATACTAGTGTAGGCCGACTCGGGACAGGGGGTCGAACGGAGCGTCCTCCCCCCGCGCGGGGACGTCCCTCGAATCCCCTGTGGTTCGATCGGTTCGCCGGGCCGTCGTGTTCAAGAAATCAACCTGACCGGCCGGTTTCGCCGGTCGGTCCCCGCGGGGAGTCTGATCGTGGCGATGGTTCGAGATCTCGTCAGGGATGACGTGGTTCTGTCCGCGGGAACCTGGGTGGTCAAGGTGGGAACGAGCGTGCTCGCGGGGCCCGACGGGAGCCTCGACCCGCGGCGCGTCGACCATCTCGCCGAGGAGATTTGCGCGGTGATGGCGACCGGCCGCAAGGTCGCGCTGGTTAGTTCCGGGGCGGTGGGGGCGGGCATCGGCCAGCTCGGCCTGAAGCGTCGGCCCGACAACCTCCGAGAGCTCCAGGCGGCGGCGGCCGTCGGCCAGGCCTATCTGATCCGCGCCTACGACGAGGGCTTCCGGCGACACGGTCGGCATGCCGCCCAGTTGCTGCTGACCCACGAGGATTTCGATAGCCGCCCGCGCTATCTGAACATGCGGAACACTCTGACCGCGCTGTTCGAGTTCAACGCCGTCCCCGTCATCAACGAAAACGACACGATCAGCGTCGACGAGATCAAGTTCGGTGACAACGACCGACTCGCGGCGATGGTGACCAACCTCCTGCGGGCCCCCTTGCTGGTCATCCTCAGCGTCGTCGACGGACTCTATCGGCGAGACCCGGGCGCGTCGGTCGGAACGGAAGTCGAACCCGTCTCGCTGGTTCCGAACCTCGACGACGAGATTCTCGGGCTAGCCGGGAGCAGTCGCAGCTCTCTGGGAACGGGCGGGATGTCCAGCAAGCTCCAATCGTCGAGGCTGGTCACGCAGGCGGGGGGGTCCGTCATCATCGCCTCGGGCAAGAAGGATTACCCCTTGACCCGAATCCTTCGCGGGGAGACGGTCGGCACGCTTTTCCTCGCCCGAGGAGCGACCCAGGGCGCTCGAAAGCGCTGGATCGGCCTGACCGCCCGGCCCCGGGGACACCTCGTCGTGGATTCCGGGGCGCGCGCGGCGATCGAGTCCCGGCACCGAAGCCTCCTGCCGATCGGCATCGTCGAGGTGGTCGGCCAGTTCGAGAAGGGGGACGTCGTCGGCGTCCGTGACGCCGCGGGTCAAGAGTTCGCTCGCGGTCTCTCGAACTTCCCCACGGAGGACGTGTGCCAGATCCGGGGAAAGAAAACGGGAGAGGTTCGAAAAGTCCTGGGAAACGCCACTTACGACGAGGTGATCCACAAGGACAACCTGGTCCTGACCCTTTGAGGCCCCTGGTCGACGGTCGGTCGTCAGGGCAGGGGAAGATCGTGGAAGTCGAACTCGACCAGGGTCGAGGCGCGAACCAGGCCATAGTAGCGGATCTCGGCTGGAAGCTGGTCCGCCTGACCTCCCTGGGAGATCAGTGTGAGCGTCAGTCGCTCGGTCTCCGAGTTGAAGCCCGATTGATACCAGCTCAGAATCTCTCCCGTGGAGTCCGCCACTTCGATCCGTTGCTGCTGGTTCACGCTGGGGCCCCGGGCCGTCGGCCCGCCGGAGAGGCCCTCGGAATCGGCCGAGAGAGGTCGGACGGAGAGCTCGATCATCGTTTGACGCGTGTTCTCATGCACCTTCACGTCGTGGACGGTCAACTCGTAATCGTCGTTCCGACCCGTTCTGGCTTCCGGGTCCTTGAGCTTCACCACGACGGGGTCCGGCTTTCGCGTTGAGACGGTGACGGGGATCGCCCCTCGAATTCTCTTGATGATCCGTCCCGGCTGTTCCGGGCGCTTCAGCGCGGCTTGAAGTTGAATCGTCGAGCCGGAGGCCATCCCGGAATACGCCGCCGATCGCTGGGCGAAGGCCCCGCGATTGTCGGGATCGAACAGCGCCTGGCCCTTCTCGTCGATCGCCTCGTCGATCCGAACCATTCCATCCTGGGCCATCCCAAGTCGTGGTTCG